>JACPAN010000006.1 GCA_016180815.1 Elusimicrobiota bacterium | reverse complement strand
AGGAGAATCGTTCGACGTGCCCGCAATAAAGTTGATCGTGGGATTGTAATAGAAGGGTCCGGCCCCGAACGTCGATATCCGGTTCGTCACCGTCGCCGTGGCCCAAAAGAGGTCGGTTAAGATGGACACCGAATCAGTCGCCACCGCAAATGAATCTTCCACGTTATTGGCGTTGTCCGAAGACCGCGCCACAATCCAGTACGTGGTGTTATGCGACAAGTCACCGATGGACGGCAGCCCCGTCGTTTTATCCCAGGTGCCGGCTCCCTCCATCGTTGCCAGCCACGTTAAAGCGCCCCAACCCGAACCTGTCCAATATTGACCGTCGGACATCCGTTGAATGGTGACTTGAGTTTGGTCGATGCCCGCGTTGATTTTGTTGGCGGCATTGGGTAACTCCTGCATGGTGCCTGCGACCTGAGCCAACGCGCTGCGCGTGGACAAATGAACGGGCCCGGTGATGTACGTTTCAGGTTTGTCGTTGTCGTAAACAAAAGTGGAAACACCGGTTGCAAAATTAGTTTCCGTTAAATTGGAATTATCCCGCGCCTCAGCCAACGCATAGTAGGATGTGCCTGAAACAAGATGCCCTGAATTAATAGCCGTAAAAATCCAGGTCGCGGGATTGGAAGGGCAGCCATCTAAAGTAACGCTGGTTGTCTGCCACAAGGGATCGGCCTGGGCCGTGTCAAAATTGCCGCCGAGATTTCTCCACCAGAACATGGTCGCGGCATCGTCGCCAAGACCCAATTGCCTTACGGCCACGCGCACTTGATTGACGCAGCCGGGATTCGTTCCCGTGTCCGCGGCCGTGCCCGCGATGGCATTAAAACGCGCCTGATTGATATAGCTCGCGTCCACCGGGAACGTGGTGATGGAAACAGGCGCGTTGGTATCCCAGGTAAACGTTGATGCGGCAATAATGGTGGAATTGCTCGCCGTATCCGAAGACTTGGCATGGACGCCGTATTCGGTTCCGGTCACCAAAAAACCGTTGACCGCCTGGGTCGTCGACCACGAGGAAAAATTGTTCGGCGTGTCCGGAACAAACCAGGCTGCTTCAGCGGGGAGAATCCCGTCAAACTCTTGGGTCGCCCTGTTCCACCACCCGGCCGGAGAGCCGCCTGAATTCTGCGAAATGCGCACCCAAACCCGGTACAGGAACCCGGGATTTGTGCCGGCTAAATCATTGGCCGTTCCGGTAATTTGAGTCAAACTGGATTCCCTACTTGAATTGGGATCGACGATCGCCAAAGTCGGCGCCGTATTGTCCCAAACGAACGAGGACAGTTTAACCGTGCTGGTATTGTCCGCCTTGTCGATGGCCCGAATCTCGATTTGATACGTGGTTCCGCTGTTTAAGCAAGATTCGAATGCATCGTCGTAGAGATCGCCGGCGGACGTCGGGTAATCCCAATTTTCGGTCAACTCTCCTGTACCGACCGCGATGGTAGAGCGGATCAAACGCCAGCGCGCAGGATTGGAATAATCGATATTAGTGCAACCGCCGCTGTCGGGCCGGTACACAACGGAACCCGCGCCCGTAGGTTGGGCGGAAATGGATGATTCCAGCCTCTTTAACCCGACTTTAGGTTCGATCCCGGCGTCTGTATCATGGGCCGTGCCTGAGAGCGTGGCCAAATCCCCGGTGTTGTGATAAAACGTGCTGGGATTCGACAGCAACGTAATCACCGGGGCCGTGGAATCGTAAACAAAGGCGATTTCCGATGCCGTGGTTTGATTGCCGGCGCGATCCGTGGCCCGCGCCGTGACGCCATACCTGCGGTTGGCATTCCAGGTCACGGCATGCGTCCAATTAGTCAATCCTCCGGAAACATAAACCCAGCTTGTCGACGCTTGATCGAAGGCTCCGGCGCCGCCCAACCACCGGTCGCCCGATCCCGAAAAATCCGTGGTGGTGCTCATGCGCACCTGAAGTTCGACGCCGGCAACCCAAGAATGAACGTCGCCGGCCGTACCCTTGATTTGCGGAAGCGTTTTCAACGGCCCGTACACGTCCGCGGACACAGGGCTGGAAATCGCCAACGTGGGCGCCGTCTCATCCCACAAAAACGTCCTGACGGGATAAGTTCCCTTGGTTTTCTGCGTATTGGCATAAGCGCCCTCCACGTTATCCGTGGCATAAACGCGGATCGTGTACGTTGAACCGTCCGCCAAAGAAGTCAATAAAGAGGCGCTTGTGGCCGACGACCAGGAAACCGTGCCGCCGCCCGTATCATTGCCCATGCGAAAATAAACGGTGGCATCGGAGGTGAATCCCGATCCGTTGAAATAATTCGTGGACGGCGGGGTCATGGCCTGTTGAAGAGAGAATTCAACGCGGTTTAATCCGGCTAAATCCCCGTTGGCCGTGCCTGCGATGGAGGACAATGTTCTGATCACCGTGTCATTGGGCGTATCAATAACCGACGTGGGCACGGTGGTATCGATAACCACGTCGGCCAAGGTGACGATTGTTCCCGTATTAACGCCGCCCAAGGCATTGTCCTTGCCTCGCACCCGAATCGTGTAGCTTTTATCCGTCAGCCAGCAAATCGCCCCGCCGGAACCCTCGTTATAAGTCCAGGTCCCCGACGATGGGCCGTCCTGCGTGAAGCCCCCGGCCGGGTTCGGGTTATACCAATGCAACGTGTCGATATTGACGGTGTCCGAGCTGTATGTGCAGTTATTTCGATAGGTATACGTATCCGCCCCGATCACATAGTAAATCTGAATTTCCACATCCTCCACGCCGTCGACTTTGGCGTTGGCGGGATGATTAGGATCAACAATGGTGCCGTCGATTGAGGTCAAACTGGCCGTGGAACGCCGGGCGGAACTGCCCACATTGCTGATGGCCATGGCCGGCCCGGACATGTCCATAATAAAGGTTAACGATGAATTGCCGACATTGAACGTATTGTGGACATTGCCCGCCAAATCTTCGGCCTCGGTCCATAAAGCGTAACGCCGGTTATCCGTCAAATCCCCCGGAACCGTGAAACTCCACGATGAGAAAAACACATTGGACGTCGTCGAACGCACGACCCCGGTCGCCCCCCAGGCCAGCGGGTTGCCGCCCCAATAACGGTTGACGCTCATGTCATGAAGGTAGAGGCGCACCTGAGACACGGTGCCGTCTCCCGGAGGAAAATTATCCGCATGCGTTCCCGAAGAAATGCTGATAAAAGAATACTCCTCGTTATGCGTAATAGACGTGATCGTTCCGGTCGGGCGTGCCACGTCGTATTTGAGGACTTTGGAAGCCGGGGTCGGGTCCACGTTGAAATTATTCGCCCCGCCTGAAGTATGCAGGGCATTGTCCCGGGCCCTGGCCTGGATCGTATATTGAACGCCGTCCGTCCATGCTGTCGTCGGCGAATTAACCGTAAACGTCCAGGATGAACCCCACCATACAGCGGCATTTTGGGCCCAACTATTGGAATTCGTCGTCCATGTATCGCCCGAGTTTTCGTAATACTTAGAGTCCGAGGCGCGTTGAATCAACAATTGCGCATCCAAAATGCCCGCCACGTTAGGCCCGTTGGGCGAAGCATCCGATGCCGTGCCGGAGAGGATCGCAAGGTTCTGATAATAATCCGCAGCGCCTGGATACATGAGAAAGGTATTGGGAGGAGTCGTGTCGATTCTGACTTCCTTGGAAACCCCGCTCCCGTCATTTTCAAAAAGACCGGCATTATTGCGGCCGACGGATCGGATGGTATACGACGAGCCGTCTAGAAATATGGGTAAATCCCGGTCATTTCCCGAGGGCGAATAATCCCAGGAGCCGACCCCGTTGACTGTATTCGAAGCGAAAGCCGGATTCCAAAAACCCGGATTAGAGGGGCCATCCTCATTCCAATAATCGTTATTTAATCTTCTTTGAATTTGCAACCGCACTTCGTTGGTGCTGGCGGCATCGGCCGTACCTGAGATGAAGGCCAAGCTTCGATAATACTGGACGCTGGCCTGCTGCGGAGGGCCTTGAGGAACTAAAATCACGGTGACGGCCGCAGGCGCGACGATTTGGAATCCCCTCGACGACAGCACGGTTTGATAATTGTCCGCGGTGTCCACCCCCGACGAACGGACCGTGTAATAACAGTCATTTTCCCATTGCCCGTCGAAGGTGTAGCTCCAATCCTCCTGCTGCGGCCCCTGATTGAAACTCGTCACCGGCAGCCACGTCTCGGTCGTCGTCCACCCGCCGGCCGGCGTGCAAACGCCGGTACAATACTTGCCGACATTCGACAAACCGCTGGGGCAGGCGCCCTGATTATTAGTGGAATTATTGCGGATGCTGATATAAACCTGTTTGATGCTGCCCGTGGACGGATCAACGGCCGTGCCCGAAATCGTGGTCAATCCCTCCAGAACCGCGGCGTCCGGCGGCGATCCGATAGGCGGCACGGTGATGGTGGATGTCGCGGGCGTGGCGTCATAAGCCAAATTCGCGTATTTATCCGTAAACGAAGTGATATTCGTCGCGCGGTCGCGCACCCTCATCTTGAGACGATAGCGACGGCCGGCCGGCGACGGATCGCCGCGCTCCCATAAGACCTGGGTGGCCGGCAGATTCGTAAAGGACCAGGAGCTTTGCGTAAATTGCGCGGCCAACGGCGGAACCGGCGCCGCCGTCGTCCATGTGCCGGCCGAAAAATCCCAAAACGTGGCGTTATGCGTCGAACGCCCGAACTCATCCGAGATATCCTCAAGTTCGACGGACACCAAATCCACCTGAGCGCTGACGCCGCCGCCGGGTACAGGGTCGTTGACCGTGCCGGAGGCCAAGGCAATGGTTCTAAAGTAATTCAATGCCTGCGTGGAGAACGTCACGCTTTCGATGGTGGGGGTGCTGTAATCCAACACATAATACGCGGTCGACACCACCACCTCGTTATTGGTGAAATTGCCGTTGGTGTCTTTGGCAAAATCCCGGCCCTGAGTTTGAATCTGATAACTGTAGCCTTCGCCTGCGGCGAAATGCGCCGGGTCAAGACTTTTTACCCAAGTCGCCAGCGGCGCGGAAACGTTTTGCGGGAAACCCTGATCCCCCGAATTCCACTGGTTATCAAACCAGGTATGCCAGCCCCGGGTGCCCGCGGAATTGACCCGGCTCATGCGGATGCCGATTTGGCGCGTGCCGAAACCCGTGTCGCTTGAGGTGCCGTAAACCGCGATGGGGATATAGTTGTAATAGGAAGTGGTTCCCGCGGCCAAAGCCGGCGCCGTGGTGACGGAAACAGGGGCGGAGGTGTCGATATAAACGCGCACGCCCGAAGCGTCGATATCCGTATCCTCGATGGTCGATGCGTTGCCCGCATTATCCGTTGGTTTTTGTTTGAAGCGATACCAGTTATTCGGGTTGAAATTGCCCGTATTAAACCAGGTGAATGTCCACGATGATGTGAAATAGGGCGCGGTGGACCAAATCACGCAAGGGTCGGCGCCCGCGCCGCAGGTATTGTTGACCACAAATGCCTGAGTCGCCGGGTTCCAATAACCTGAATCCGCTTCGCGCTCGATCGCCACTTCGACTTTATTGATGCCCGATGCATTGCTGTTGGGATCGGACACCGTGCCCGATGAAAGCGTCAAGCTGGAGAAAATCGAACCGAAGGCTGGAAACGTGGTGGATGAATTGGCAATAGTGCGATCCACGGTAAACGTGGTATAGGACACGCTATGGCTGCCTTCATTGCCGGCTTGATCCCGCGCCCAAACGTAAATCTTGACGATTTTATTGTCCAAATCCGCCCAGGGCGGGAAAGGCCCGCTGAAATTCCAATCTTCGCCGGTTTCGCCGAACCCGTCTCCGTCCGTAGCGATCGTGCTCGTGGACGATTCCGAGGATACCCACGCCGACGTATTGAAATTCCAGTACCATTCGGGACCCGTGCCCGTGGACACGGCGATATAGACATTGCTGATGGTGCCGGGGATGGCGCCTGTGTCTTGCGACGTTCCGCTGATGATGCTCAAGGATTGCTTGAAGGAGCCCATGGTCGGATCAAGAATCCCGGCGACGGGTGCACCTGAATCGAATTTAAAGCTGATATCCGTGGGCATCACCCGTGGATTGCCGGCTTTATCCGTGACCCGCACGCGCACCGCGTAGGTTTTCCCGTTTTCGAGCCGACCCGGCCCTTCGGGCGGACGCGCGGCTTCCCATGAATCCGGGTCGGCCACATCGTTCCATGAAGAAGTGGTGAAATAAACGGGATTGACGGCCGTAAACGAAGAGCCATCCCACCAAGATCCGGAGAAACCGGAATTGGAAGAGAAGGCCACCTCAACCAAGCGGATATTGGAATCGGACTCCGTCGGATGAGCCGTTAAATCAGCGGCCGTGCCCGAAATCGCGTTCAAGACATTGGCGCATCCGGCGATGCAGACATTAGCCCCATTGGCCGGATAGGTAATCGTGGCCGTGGGCAAGGTCACGTCGAAACGGAACAAATTCGGGCCGGTCACGCTTGAGGTGGAGCCCGGAACATCCACGCCCCAGGCGTAGACGCGGAAATCATCGCTGGAGCTTTTGATGGACCAGTGCGTGTTGTCCGCCCAATCCGAACCCGGATAACTCCATGAATCGGTCCCCGCTGCTGTGAAGGTGGCCACGGCCGTCCCCCAACAATCCGCGTCCGCGGTGCAGGGACTGGCGAACGTTTTCAACCACTTGGCATCCGAGACGCGCTGCACTTTAAGGTACATGGCGCTGACCGCGGATGTCGCGTCGGCAGCGGTGCCGCGGATACGCACGAAACTGTTGACGATTCTGGTCACGGCCGCGGGTGTGCTGATGGTGACGGCCGGAGCCGTGTTGTCAAAAGTGAATGTCGCGACAACCACATGATGGCTTAAGGCGTTTTTCGGAACGGACTCGTCATCGGCGCGGATGGTGATGAAATAGGAAGAACCGGACACCAAATCGTCGTTATTCAAATTAGCGAATGTCCAGCTTGAATGAGAGAGTCCCGAAGAATCCGCGCCGACGATGGAATTATCGAACGGATTGACCTGGGTCTGGTCAAAATCATCCGTCGCCGTGTTAAACCAGCTCGTCGGATTGGTCAAAACCCGCACCGCTATTTTGACATTCGATGATAAAGCCACGCCCACGGTGTCTGGATCCGCGCCCCCATCCCTGAAGGTCCCGGAAATGAATCCCAATCCGTCCAAGTCGCGGATAGTGGTCAATGTCACGGGGAATGTGCTCGTGACAACCGGGACCGTCCGGTCGATGGTCAATGTCACGGTGGCGTAGGTGACCGCGAGATTGCCTGCTCTATCCTCGGAACGAGCCTCAATGCGGTACCGGGTGTCGTTTAAAAATTGGAACGTTGAGGTCCAATTCTCGTAAGGCGTTTTGGCCAAGAACCAGGCGCTTTCGCCCGCTCCGTCATCGATGGAATAGCTCCCGGCGCCATAATCGTTGCCGTAAGCCCAATAACGCCCGCCCCCGGCTTGGTCGATGTCCGGGGTAAAAACACGAATTTTCGTCTCCTTAATGCCCACGATAGAATCACTGGCGCTTCCCGACATGGTGGCGATCACAGCGCCCGTGGATAAACGGGGCGAAGCATAATTGGCCGCGGAGCCGTCGAAAGGCACGGATACGGCCTGAGTAGGCGGGGCATCATCGAAAATAAAAGTGATGGTTGAGACCGCCATCAAAGAGCTGACATTATTCGCCCGGTCAACGGCGCGCGCGCGTATGCGGTATTCGCGCCCGGGAATCCACGTGGGCGTGGACCCTGTAAACTCCCAAGGATCGGCGAAGCGGGGCGAATCGTTACCGGTGAAGGTGATGGCGGTCGTCGAGTTCCAAATTTCAGGACCGGGCCAGTTTTGATTAACCGCGTCCCAATACGGCTGGCCCCCGGCCGTCAAATCTTGGATGGAAATCTGAACCCGGTCGATTCTGGCCTCGGCCGTGGCCGCGCCGGATAAATCGCCTTCAGGATCAACGGCATTGGAGTCTTCGGCCGTCCCTGAAATCATGGTCAAAAACTTAACCATGGTCGTCCCCGAGAACAGAGGAGATAACAGCGTGGCTGACGGCACCTGAGTGTCATAAAGGAATTGAACGCTGGCTGATTCACTGGTTTTATTGCCCGCTTTATCCGTCATGCGGCTGTACACTCGGTAGCGCCGGCCCGATTGCCAAGGCGGCAAAGTATCGCCGCCCGCTGGATAAACCCAGGGGCTGGTTCCCGAGGCCAGACGCCAACGCGCTTCATCCGAACCCGTCAGGGTCCACTCCCCCGCGCCGTTGTAGAAGGACTCGCTGCCCCCGGGCCCCGTGGAAATCGCAACATGGACTTGATTGATGTCGGCGACCCCGACATCAATGGCTGTTCCAGCGATCGTGGCGATGGGCTTAGCGGAAACCCCCGTCCCGCCGGCGCCTCCGTAAAATCCTAAGGCAAGGCCGGCATTGACTATGGGCAGCGTGGAAACGACGGTTCCCGAGTTAATGTCCATGGTAAAGTGAACCGTGGTCGCAGCCGCCAGTTGCTCCAGCACATCAACCGCGTTCACCCCGATTTTAAACGTGCCGGTGCTTACCGGGCAGACGAATTGGCCCTGGGTCGGAAGATTGGATGTTATGTTCCAAATCTGCGTTGACGCGGACAAGCTGTACGTCGGCACCCGCACATGCGTGCTGGCCGCCAGAACCCAGGAACTGTTCCAATCCCAGAAATATCGGTCCACCGCGTCTTCGCAGAAGAGGCGCGCCACCACCCCGGAGGAAGAGGCCACTTTCAAGCCCACGGCATCGCCGTTGACGCGGCCGTGGATTTCAAATCCCAACCCGTTGTTGAAACTGCCGGCGGAGGGCGTGTCCACCACGACAAAAGGAACCGTATCATCCACTTTAAACGCATGGTAGCTGGAGTTGCCGCTCGGGACCCCGAATTCGTTCTGAATGTTCGGACTCAGAGCGCCGGACGTTGCCAACGCCCGGTCGCGCGCCCGGGCCTGAATGTAATATTGCTTATCCGAAACCCAAACAGCGCCCAAGGTTCTGGTCCACGGGGATGAAGAGGAATTCGTGGCATTGTCCCAGAACTCTCCGCCCGCGGAAAATGAAGAGCCGTAAAAGTAATAGCTCGTTCCCGCGTCCAGGTACCATGTCTTAAACTGCGTCACGCCCAGCTCGGGCAGAGTGGACGCGTAATAGGCGGCCTGGGGATCGGAGGCTGTGCCGCTTAAAGCGCCTAAACCTTGAAGCTGCGTAGATTTGTAATTCGTGTTATGCGCGGGCTGCACGATGATCGCGGTGGGCGAAGCGCGGTCCACATAAAAGGTAAAGCTGGAATTATCAACCGTTGAATAAACCGTTTGCTGGTTATTCGCCTTGTCGCGGCCACGGGATTTAATCACATAACGCCCGGTCGCCAGGTTGGCATTCAAGCTCGCGGCGTCGTAGGACCAGGGGTGCGTGCCGGAGACCACAACCCAGCTGTCCGCGTAAAAATCAAAGCTCGAACCGCCCCATTGCTTGTTTAAATCATCCAAGGCGATGATCTGAATCTCCACCCGGTCCAAAGTCGCGATTTTGTCCCGAGGCGACGCGCCATCCGCCGGATCAACGGCCGTGCCGGCTAATTGCAGCAATTCGCGATAAACGTTATTAGGCACCGGCTGCGTGGTGACAGCCACAGGGGGCGTGGTGTCATAGGTGACACGGAACGAAGGGATGGTATCGTTTAAATTGCCCGCCTCGTCCGTGGGACGAAGGAAAATGTCGTAGAAATAACCGGATTCCAAATTCCAGCCGTTGGTATGCGTTTGCGTGGACCATTGAATATTGGCGCAAGCCGCGCCTTCGCATTCCACACCCGCGAAACTGGTTGGGATATCGGAAGGCCCACCGCAGCCCGCCCACGCGCCTGAATTCCAGCAATTGCCCGTGCCCGCATTTTGAATGCGGATTTTAACGCCCGAAGTCGTCACCCGGCCCCAATCATTAACATCCGTCGCCGTTCCGGTGATTTGCGTCAATGAATTCAAAATCGCGTTATTGCCGGGTGTCACAATGCCGCCCGTGGGCAACGCCTCATCCACCACCAATAAACGCCCGGCATTGCCGCTGCTCCCGCCTTCATAAACGCTGCCCGGTGAACGACCCATCGATTTAATAGTGTACGTTGAGTTTGTAGCCCCGCTAAAAGCATCCGTTGAAATAGACCAATTCCAATTGCCTCCCGCTCCGGTCGAAATTTCAGGATTCCAAAAATCGGGACTGGATGAAACCCAAATTTTATTGATCTGATCCCACTGTTGTTTATCTGATTCCCTGATGACGCGCACCTGCACGGCTTGGGAATTCGTCGAGCCGCCGGAAACCAAGTTAAATACGTTCCTCTTAAACCTGGGTTTTGTGCTGCCCGGAGCCGAAAGAGTGGTCACCGGCGCTGTTTCGGAAAATTTGACGCAACGGTCGAACGTGCCGACCACCGGCAAAGTAAAACCATGAACGTTGCCGGCTTTATCCTTGGCCCGGGCCGTGACTTCGTATTCCGAGTCATTGGTCAAAAAGCCGACGGGCAGGTCATAATCCCAGGTTGCGCTAGTGGGGGCGCTGACCGTTCCCGAATCGATCCAAACTTCGCTCCCTTGCCAGGAGGCGCCGTTCCAATAGGTATCAGAGGCCACGCCTTGATCCCTGATGCGATGGAAACGCAAACTCACCACGGACAATTCGCCGATGGGCGGATCATCCGCAGTGCCGGTCACTTCCGTCAGCGTATCATAGGCCGTGGGGCAGGCATTGGCCGGCTCCACTAAAGCCGTAGACGGGGTCGAGGTGTCCACGGTGAATACGCGGGTGGACCAATCAACCTCATAATTGTCCACCAAGTCCCGGGTGCGGACATTAATATAGTAGCTCGTGTTGTTTTGAAGATCGTTGGGATTGACATAAAATTCCCACGTGCCCGAGGATTGTCCGGCCAAAGAAGTGCCGTCGTTATAAAAACTTGGCGCGACGCCGTATTGCCAATGCGGCGTGGAATAGGTGACGGAGAATGAATCCGCGGCCACATCCCACCATTTGCCGTCCGTGCGATGCTGAATGGCCACATGTATGGACCGGTCCGCGGTTCGGGTGCCGATGCCGGCCTCGTAATTGCGGAAACCGTCGTCGATCGGGAAAACAAAATCATCGATGCGGTCGTTGACGGTTCCGGTGAAAGTTGAAATGGATTTCACGAATCCCAAGGCAGGCCAAGCCGTAACCGGCTGCGTGATGGCGTGGGTCGGGGTCGTAAAATCAATGACAAAGGTATTGGTCGTATAGACGATTTCGTATTGGGAATAAGCCGTGTCATCGCCCTCGGCGATGGTGGCGTTTCTTGAATTGTCCCGGGACCGGGAAATAGCCTCGTACCGGTATCCTTCCTCAAATTTACAAGACGCCAAATTGGCAACGGACCAATTAGCGCCGCCGGTCAAGGTCGTGCCGATGGGGAAATTCGACGAGGCCGAATCCCAAAGATTGTCTCCGCAAACTTCGTTGGCCCGGCTGTAATAATCGCCGTCGGAACGCCGAACGCGCAGCGTGACCCCTTTGGCCCCGGCGCCGCCGGTGTCCGAGGCCGTGCCGTAGACGGAAGCGAAGGTCCGGGCGAAAGCGGAAGAATTAGCCGGCGTCGTGGTCACGGAAACCGGTTTTAAGGTATCCCAGGTGAATTTAACGCTGTCTCCTTGGGTAGGGACGGCGTCCGGAAAATTTTTATTGCCGGCGCCGTCTTGACCGCGGGCTTGCACCCAATAATTGACGCCCGGGGTCAACAAACTTACGGGCGCGGCGATCGACCAGCTTGAAGAGTACAGGGTCGCCCCGCGCCAATGAAACGAGGCATTGCACGGGTCGACAAAAACAGAACCGTCCCAACATGCCGTGGGTCCTTCTTTTTGAAGCAAAATCTGTACCGTCGTCATATTCGATAACGTTTCGCTGAATGTGCCGGTAATCTCCGGCAAGCTGTAGTAATAAGTTGAGGGCCTGGGCAGGGTCAAGGTTGTCGTCGGCGCCACGGTATCATAAAGGAAGGTGCTGCCCTGGGCGTCCCCGTCTTGCTCTTCATTTAAGGCGTGGTCTTGAATCCGGGCTATGACGGTATAGGTTGACCCTGAAACCAACATAGCTGTCAGCACCGGTGAGGTGGACCAGGTCAGGCCGACGATTGGGGCTTCGGTCCAGGCCGAAGCCAAACCCAAATTACCCGCCAAAAAGGCGCCCGCGCCCCAATCCCAATAATTATTAACGCTGCCGCCGCCTTGCGTGCAGGCCGAACCCTCCAAGCATTTAACGGCCACGCGCGCGCGTTTGATGGCGCTGGGATTAGACCCCGCATTGGTGATCGTGCCCGAAAACGAAGAAATTAAATTTTCATAAGGAGTATCCGGCTGGGTGATGGTTGAAACCGGCCGGGTCAGGTCATAGCGAAATTCTTGGCAAATATGATCGACGCCCGTATCTTCGCAATTGAGCGGGGAGGTATCGGCTGTTTCAAAACTTCCCGCGCCCTTCCAATTGCCGGCCACGTCCTTGGCTTTGGCGTAAACTCTATAAGTGATGCCGTCGCGCAGCACGGAGCCCAATGTCCCCTGGGTATAAACAAACGAGGAAGTGAAAAGAGAGGTCCCTTGATTCCAATGAACCGTTGTTTGAACCACGGTGAACGATGCGGTGGCCTGATCCCACCACCTCATGGTCACGCCCGTTCCAGAAGAAACAGCCAGCCACCCTTCGGCCAAGCCGCTGGCATCCGCATCGCCCGCGCCGCAATTGCCGGTGGAGCCCGCGCAAAATTCAAGCGTTGTGGTGATGGTGCGCGTGGACTCGGCATTGACGATTGAATTGGAATAGGGCGCTCCCGCGCCTTCGTTTTGATCGGGAAGCTTGATTTTGACCGTCGGGCTGGTAAAGTCCACGCGGAAATCCCTGGTCACCTCGACGCTTTGATTCCCGGCCCGATCATAAGTTCTCAAGGATACCCGGTAATCATCGCCGCTGGTCACCGTGGTCACGGGCAGCCGGTCGTATTTCCATCCGTTATTGGAAACCACGGTGCCCGTGGACCAAGTCTCGGTCGCGGTCCAGGACGACCCCGCCCAATACTCCGGCGCTCCGGTCAAATGCAAAATTTTTAACTCCACCTTGCCTCCGGGATTCCCGGCCGGGAAAAATCCCGAAAGGCCGCCGTCCGCGGTTCCGCTTAAATCCGCCAAAGTATTGACAAAATTAATGCCGACGCCGGGGACGGTGAACGTCGAGCTTGGGATCAACGTATCCACAACAAAGGTTCGGGTGGATAAAAATGGAGAAATATTGCGCGCCGCAGCCGAGGAACCGTCCACGGCATTGTCCCTGGCCCTGGCCGCCGCATAATAAACCCGTTCCGTTGAAATCGAAACCCCCCAGTCGATACAGCCTGAGCCCGGCGAGCAGCCGGCGGCGCCGACTTCAAAAGACCAATTCGTTTGATTCGTCATGGCGACAGGGAATGACGTGACGGCGGCCTGCCAGCCGCCGATGGTGTCGTTCCAGTAATAAGAGGTGCTGTTGTTTAAATACCACAATTGAACGTCGACATCGCCTAAAGCGACTTTAAACCCGGCCTTGGTGTCCGAGGGGCCGTCCTGAGCCGTACCTTTAATATCCACGACCGTAATGTGCTTGCTGTGGCCCGTCGCAATCGCGTTATACGGCTCTTGATTGGAGAGCGGATCGGTAATGCTCAAAACAGGAGCCTCTTTGTCGATGGCGACGGTCACAGACGAAATGGTTGTCGTCAGGTATTGATTTTGTTGATTCCCGGCTTTATCGCGGGCGCGCGTCAAAATGGTGTAACGCCTGTTATTAGCTAATTGCGTATTGAGCTCGGCATGGGTATACGTCCACGTCGTCTGATCGGGATCAATGGAATCCCAATTAACATCTCCAACGCCGGTGGCCGCAAACCAGCGCGCGTCCCCCGAATCATTGTCCGGCCAATAAGGAGGTCCGCCGGCATCGAACACAAACCCGTCGTCGCGAATGATTTTAACGGCCACGCCGGAGGACGCCTGAGCCGTAAAAATACCCGAAGCATTGATGCCGTCGACACCTTCGCTGGTGGCGCTGGGGTCGACGTCCGCGACCGTGCCGGACAAAACCGACAATGAGGAAACCTTGCCCACGTCCGACAAAGGCAAGGTAATGGAGGCCGTCGGTTTTTGCAAGTCATAACGGAAGCCCGAGGCATGCGACTCCAGTTCCGAGGGCGCGTTCTGCGCCAAGTCCTTTAATGTTCCCCCGGGGCCTAAAATAACCTTGAATCGGTAACCGTCCCGCCAAGGCCCGGTCGACGGCCAGGATGTATAAGGCGGCGCCGTCGAATAATTCACGCCGCCGGTAAAATTGCCCAAAATATCTTCGTTCGAACCGGAGCATGCGCTCACATCCGCATAAGCGCTTAATTCCGGACACCAAGCCGTGGAGGTGTTGCTGGCTAAAACAATCCTGAACTTAAACGTGGAATTATCCATGCCCGAAGCCGTGGTCGCGTTGGTCGGGTCCTGAGCCGTCCCTGCCAAGTAATTCAACTCCCCTGTTTTAAACGCCGCAGAACTGGGGAAGGGCACCGTAAAGCCCCTGTTGGGGTTTGTCGTGTCAAAAAAGAGAACTCGCTGCGGCAGTCCGGGTTGATCGTCATTGCCCTGGAAGGCCTGGATCCTCACCCAAAGCTTGTTGTCGTCGTAAGCGCCGGGGAAACCGCCGGGGAAGGGATTGCCGAAACTCCACTCATCGGGATTAGGCACAGTATTGACTGAGACGGCCACATACGTCGAATTCGCCTTGCTGAAATTAAACGTTCCATCTTCAACGCCGTCCGAGTCGCACTCAATCCAGGCATTACCGGAGCCGGGACCGCTCCAGCAAAGATTATCTTTGGCGTCGCCGCCGCCTTCGGGGAAAATCGCATCCGATGTCGAAACGATCACCTGCACCCGGACATTGGTTGCATCAGAGGCCGTGCCCGTGATCATGGTCAACGCATTGGGCGATGAAAGACGAAAATAAGCGTCGTCCGCCGAAGGCAAGGTGATGACGGCCTGGGGCGTCACCGGGGAAAATTTAATGAGAACCCGCGCCAAACCGGAACCGGGCGCTGCGGGAACATTTGTTTTTAATCCCACTTTGTCGATGGCGCGCACATAAACCTGGTATTCGCAGGCATTAGTGAACGTGGGCGTGGAGGTTCCAGTGGCCGTCCACTCGCTGCCGTCGAAGCTTGTGACATTGATCCAAGCCGAGGACGGCGGGGCATTCGAAGAACCGGCCACATCATAGGATTGGGTCGCGGTATTCCAAAACCGCTGCAAAGAGCCGGCCGGCGGGGAGCAATTGCCGTTGGTGGCGTCGGATTCCTCTACCCAATAAGCAACCTGGACATGGGATGAGAGCGCTACGGTGCCGGATGTTCCGGAATCCGCGGCCGCGCCGGTGATGGTGGACAACGTGGAATATTGGGTGTTATGGACAATGGTGGTAAAGGTGGCTGTCGGCGATGTTTTATCCACGCGGAAGGACCGGCAGTTTCTGGTGTTTTCAATGATGGATTCGATATTGGGATTGGACTCATAAACTATTCCATCATCGACGGGATCGGTTTTCGTCGGCGGTTTGGCCGTGTCGATGGCATTATCCTTGCCGCGCATCCTCACTTCATAACGGCGGCCGGTGGCGGTCAGGGGCCATAGAACGGATGTCGGGTATGTCCAGCTTGTGGCGGAAAACGTCATTTGACGCCAAGTCGATGGTCCGCAGGCCGGGCTCTGGGTTCCCGGAAATTCCGTGCCGTCCCAGCAGGTGCCCAAGGCCGTATCTTTAATCTGGGCTTCCGCAAAATCCTGAAATGTTTCGCAAGGCAAAGCGCCGCAATGACCGATGCTTTCGAGCTGATCGTCAATAATGGTCACGGGAGAAGGGCCGTAGCCGACATCGGTGGAGGCCGTGGGCCGGTCGAACGCCGTGCCTAAAATCTGGGGCAGGGTGAAACCGGAAATATCGCTGTACCATTCACCGACATTGCTTGTGTCGCAGGTGGCCAAAATCGGGGTGATCAAGGTCGAGGAAGGCGCCTGGGTCTCCCAATGGAAAATCGCGGTTTGAGTCTGCGATGAGGTTTTGTTTCTATAAGCAGCGTTAACTTGGTCCTGAGTCCAAACATGAACCTTATATGTTTCCGTATTCCTTGAGGCCCAGAATGAAGCGCCGGCCGTCAATTTCCACAGGCTTCCGGAAATCGAGCTGACGTTATAATCCTTGCGCAGAGCCTCCGGGCACCACTGCCCGACGCAGCCGCCGGGCGGCACCGTGTAATCCGAGTACCAATACCCGTCCGAATTTCGTTGAACGCCCGCGAAAATATCCGTATTCAAAACCCCGGCGTTTTTGGCGCTGGGATGCTGGCCGACACAGCGGGCGCTGTCCTGAGGGCAGTCGATCACGTCGAATTCAAACTGGGTCGGAAGCTGGCTGCCATAGGTGGTTCCCGATGTGAAATTCACCATTTCGAAATCCGGCGCCACCGTGTCGAAACCGAAGGTGCGCGTAATGGTTGAAACCTGGTTGCCGGCGTTGTCCCAGGCGGTCACGGAAAACTTATAAATGCGGCCATTAATCCACGGAATGCCGGTCGCCTGCCAGACTTGGAACGACGGCGTGGTGGTGGTTCGCGCGTTGTACCACTTCGCCGTGGTATTGGTCCATGATGACGCGGTTTGATCGTCGAAGTATTGATCGCAGGCGCCGTCGCCGTTCCAGCAAACCCGCCAACTCACGGTTGAAATGCCGTTGGAATCCGCGGCCGAGCCGCGAATAGAGAAAATGGGCGTTGAACCGTCGGCCAAAAGCCCGTAAAACGCCTGACTGTCCAGCACCGGATAACCAACGCCGGCCGCCGCCGTCGAACTGACTTCGACAAAAGATAAAGTCGGCGCTGTTTTATCCAGCTTAAAAAACCTCCGGTAAACGGGGGAGGCAACGCTGCCCGTCGAGTTTCCGGCTTCGTCCTTGGCAAAAACATCAAGCCGGTAAAAAGGATAAGTGGCGTCGGAGTCCGCGATATCCAAGCCCGAAATGTCCCAATTCCAATTATCCGTGCCTTGGGCTTCTATCTTCTTCCATTGAGCGTCGCCGGATAAATCCACGAAATCCGGCGAGGAATCCCCGTCCGAGGTCTTGGTGGGATCCAGATACCCCGCGTCAAGATTGTTGACGTCGAGCCTGGCCATGCGCACCCAGATGACCCGGTCATCCCTCGTCTCTCCGGAGACATTGTCCTGAACCGTGCCGTCGATAGAGCTTAAGGTTTTGAGGGGATTCCCGGCGTCCGCCTGATCGGTCGTATCATAAAGCAAGGCGGGAGCCGGGGTCGCCAAGGTCACGGTCGGGGCCGTGATGTCGTAAATAAAACGCCAGGAGAACGCGTCCGCGCCGCCGGACGATGTATCCACAATAAAACGGGAATCCGTGGCTTTGATCGAGATCCGGTATTGATGCCCGTCTTCCCATAGAGGCCGGTCAATGGCCGTGGCTGTGCCGTTGGTGGTGATGGTTTGGGTGGTGCGCACGAAATTAAAAATGGTTTTGGAAGAATCACCGGCGTTCGTCGACAGCCAAATCTGCGTTCCGGCCGGAGCCGAACCCAAAGTCCCCGTTGAATTAAAAGCCTGCCAATTGGTTTCCGCGGCTTGTGGCAACCCGATGTCCTGAATCAACATTTCCACGGTGGTCAAACCCGCGCCCAAATCACTGACTTGAATCACGGGATCAAAGGCCAGAGTGTTGATCGCCGCGTCATTACCCGGGCTGGTGATCGCCCAGCTGGGCGGCTTGCGGTCCAGGACAACAGCCACGGTCGAAAAAAACGGCGACTTAAAAGGCTCGCCGATGCCGCCGTCGGAGGTCCTGGCCCGTGCCAAAATTTCATAATCGCCGTCATCAGGCACGGCCACGGTGTTGGTGGCGATGAACGTGTATGTCCAAGAGCTGATGAACTGAGAGCCGACATCCTTCCACTTGGCCTCTTCCGTTGGGAACTCGCCGGTATCCGTCTCCAGTTTCATCGAAGAACCGTTCCACACCTTCCTGGGTGTGCCTAAATAAGTGATTTTGATCTGGCTTGTATCATTCGTCGCTTGCCCCACATTAGGCGTGTAACCGAAACTTCCCACAATCACGGTAAATCCCGTGGTCACCCCGGCCATGGGCGCGGAAATGGAAGCGGTGGGCACGGTGATGTAAAACGTCGTGGGTTGAAGCACGCTGCCCGACGACGGGTTCGTCAAATTAAACGTGTACACACCGGCTGCGTTTTGCGTCGAAATCTTCAGGAACAAATCAACGGACGCCGGCGGCGTTCCCGTATAAGCCAGCGAGGAAACAGTCACGCCATTGGCCGTTTCCGTGGCGATCAGTACCGCGACCGCATTCGTGCTCGGCAAAACCGTGGTTCCCGTGATGCCGGTCCAATTTTGAAAATAGTTTCCTGAAACCATAATTTTGCAGCTTTTGTTCGTCGTGCCGTCGTTATTGGGGAAAATACCGCATGAAGTGAAATTGTTTGCGTCCGTGTCCCGGATGCTGGTGATCGTCGGCTTATTGATCGTGATGGCCGAGGAGCGCGACACTTCCTGGCCGTCCGGATTGGTGACGCGCAATGTGTACCCCGTCCCTGCCTGAACGAATGTAGAAACAATGACCGAAACTTTTATTTGGCCGTTGCTCACAAAAGTAACGGAGGTGATGGCAATATCATCGTCCACCTCGTCATTGACCAGAAGCTTGACGTCGGGTTTTTCATTACCCAGCGTCCTGAAACCGCTTAAACTGTCGTCAACCACCAAATCGTAAGCCTGTGCGCTATAGGGCGCCGATGCAGGAGCGGAACTGACGGCTGAAATAACAGGCGGGATCCAGGTCGAGGTGATAATTTTGTCGAAATAAACGCCGTCGGATGCCTCCCAAATAATGCCGATGGGTTTCGGGTAATCAACCGAAAAACCGACTTTGGGGTAATTCAGGCCGGTTCCCGTCTTAAATGTGGTCGTCGCTCCAAAATCAGCATCCGCAGTCGCCGTCGCCGGTCCCACCCTGTAGCGAATGGCGGCATTGTCTGAGCTAACCCACAAAACATAAACTTCATTGTAATTTGCCTGACCTTTAGCGTTATTGACAAGAGTGATGGCCGGGCTCTGCGGAGGAAAACTGCCTGTGCCGCCCGCCGGCGAAGAAACAAGCACAATGGGCGCGGTAACCGTTGTCGGAGCTGTTTTCCTCCTATAAGCGACGCCGGCTAAATTGTCGATATAAGCAATGTGAGCTGAACTCTTGGCCACCTCATTAATGATGCTGAAATTAAAACCCTCAATATTATTCTCCTCTTCGGTATTCCTGAAACCATGGACGCCGGGATTTAAAATAGTCAAAGCATCCGTCGCGCTGAGGGTATTTGTATTGTCTACGCTTGTCGAGCCGGTGGTATCCGGGGTACCGTCAAGGCTTGTTAATCTGAGGCTTGAGGAACTCAAACGCACCAAAGCTCCCTTGCCTCCATAACTGGCGGCAACGGAATTATCAACCCGGACTCCCATGAAAAAATTAGCCACGCCGTTGTCCAAAACAGGGGCGATCGACAGACCGGCCGGGCTCAAGGCCGTGTAGTCGCCGCCCGAACCTGTCGCGACTGCGTCATTTTCATTGCAAAAAGCGTAAACATTAAACGAACCGTCTATATAACCGCTGAGATCCTCGGTCAAATTAGTGACACCGATGCCGCCGATGCTGCTGACTGTAGCGATCGCATTTCTGGCATTGCCGAAAAGAGCCACATAACCGCCGGCGGTAGAACTTGAATAAACCACAACGGCGGGCTTCCCGCCCCCCAACACGTCCCATACGGTAGAACCCGTCGTGTTCTCCACATACTGACAAAAGGCATTCTGGATGCGAAGCCCCACGCGCTGACGCCTAATGCCTGTTGCGCTGTCCCAATCAATACCCCCATCCACTCTTAACTTACCCCAGCGCACGAACATCTTATTACCGCTGTTGTCCACCATGGACAAGTTGGCCGATGGCGCCGTGGCATTGACATCGGAGGTGGCGTCGCCGGCCGACACATAAACGCGACCCGTATAAGTTACGCCGTCATTATCCAAGCTGGGCACATGCCACACGGAAGGCTCGGGAGCAGCCGCATCCGGAGCCAACTGAAGATAAGGGAATATGTCCGAGGAACTCGTCCAATCCTGGCCATCTGTGGAAAAACGCCAGACTGAACGGTCGGCATTGATATCCTTGAAAAAAATCCAATAACCGACAGAAGGCACATAAATGACGTTCTTTTGTCCCCCGAAAGCCGTGGAAGCGCCGGCATTGCCCACTTTTCTTTGCGCCGCTTCCATAGGGAATGCCGTCAATAAAGCCACAATGACCGGAATCAGCGTTAATTTGAGATTTAAAACCCAAAATTGAAAAACGGCAAAAGCCCTCCCCCTTCCCCCCGCTGCGCTCTTTTTTGAGGGGCCCATTTGCCGCTCAGGTTCGACGGACCAATGTTTTTCCATGAACCCTACTCTTTGACGCTGCTTAAAAACCCAAAATACAGAAGCGACACAAACTAAGGTTCGGGGGTTCAACCTTCGGTTTAAAACCGAAGGCGGCTTTCTCACAAACGAAGGGGAATATTTTGTGAGAGAAAAATTCGAAACAAGAGACGATGGGTAAGAGATAGGGAAAAACTACGATTGAGAATACGTCCGACCATGCGGCCGACTGCGGAACGTCTGGCAACGCTGCGCCAAGAATTAATGGCCGACAGCGTCAGCGTCTTCGCTTTTTCAACCGACAGAACCAAGCGTTTGATCAAATCGCCGGCTGCGCTCAAAAGCTTTCCGGCATAAACCCGCGGCCATGTTTGACCCAGAACAAGAAGGTTCCAAGCTGATTCCAAAAACAAAGCGTCGGCCTGAGGCTGATTCCCCGCCGTGGGATGATTATGTTCATCGCGAAAATCAAACCCCTCGGCGCTGACAGCAAGAAGCGAGGGGCGCTCCATGCGTATTTGCTGAGATAAAAAGTTAACTTGGGTGGAAGGCGGGATTGTTTGGAAAACTTTAGCGTGAGGCGCTAAAGCCAACAGGCTGACGACTAAAAATAATTCCCTACCCATGTCTCCTCGTTTTCGGCAACCCGACCTTCCCAAAGGGAATCTCGGCTTTGCGCCCCCCGGTTGCCCGAGGTTTGCCGTTTCGTTTCGAGGACTTGACTAAGGCTGTATTACTGAACTAAGCGTGACCCTAAAATTTATACCTGTCAAGAGGGGTTTTTACGTATTTTGGGGGACCAACCAAGAGCAAGCCCCAAAACTTTGTTCGGCGATACCTTGAATTAATTAATCAATTCTATTATACTATTCATATGAATGAAGCAAGACGCTCGCCATTTGAAGGTGAAACCAAACACGTGCCTGCTTTCCTTGCCCGCACCCAATTCGGGCAAATTTTGAAAAAAACGAAGGAAGGCAAAACCCGCTTCATCGTGGACCGCAGAGGAGAACCCCAGGCTGTCATCTTGGGCATGCAAGACTTTCTTGAAAATTTCGTCGTTTGGCCCAAAAGCCTGCTGGCCTTGCAAACCGAAGCCAAACGCAAGGGGTTGGATTTGTTGAACCTCCCCTCGGTCAAAACGGAAATTCGCCGCATTAAAAAATCGCGAGTCGCGTGAAAGCGGTATTAGATACGAATATCATCGTATCCGCAACGCTGTACGCTCAAAGTTTGCCTGCCTATGTCTTGGCTTTGGGAATAAACCGCTATTACACGATCTGCTTCAGCGATGCCATTATGGAAGAATATCGCGATGTTCTCTCAAGAGGAAAGTTTAATTTTTCCGCAACAGCGGTGGACCGGCTGATCTCAGATATCGCCCGCCATGGCGTCAAGGTGAATCCTGCCAAAGCTTCGTCCCATACGGCGCTTGATCCTCTGGATCAAAAATTTCTGGACTGCGCATCGGCGGCCATGGCCGATTATTTGGTGACCGGCAACAAACGGCATTTTCCGCGCCAAACAGAAAAAACAGCCGTCGTATCACCCGCAGAATTCGCCGCATCTTTAAGCGAAATTTTGCATAAAAACCGCCCCGCCTAATGATCTAAGGGTCTGTTAAGGCTGGTTTGCCGGTATCAGCGGCCGGGGCTCCGCCGATGAAAAAAGTTGGACCAACCGGTCTTTTAACTCGCCGTATTCCTTGGCGCTCAACAGAAACCGGCTTAAATCCGGATCGTCGCCGATGCGCACCTCGCCATTTTCCTTGCTGACGATTAAAACGCTGCGCCCGGCGAATTTGCCGCGTTCCGTGGCGATCCAGGCCGCGGCATAATTGTTCCGGTCAAAAATACCGTTGATGGATTGAACCGAAAAAGAAAGCATGAAATTTTTCTTGATGAACATGGGCAAGGCCTTGTCAACGGGGCTTAATGCCCCGCGGCTTTTCGTTTTCATGAAAGGAAGCTCGTCATGCACGCTGAAAATAAAATAGCGGTCTAAAAATTGCTCGATGCCGCCGTAACGATGAAACGCAGGGTCGACAAGATAAACTTTGTGCGGCGGCTGTTCATCGATCAATAGAAGGGCGTGATGGGAAGCCGCCGGCGCCGCGAAGAAATCGGATTCTCCCACCTTGATGAATTTAAGGGCGAAACGCCCGCCCGTTATTTTCTTGATTCGTCCCGCCGCGTAAGTTGAAAGCTCCCCGCAAGCGCCGAAACGCCTCTCGTCTAAAACCACATTGCCGTCTGAATCGAAACTTCGGACATTAAGGAGGCTCCACGATCGTTCCTTAAAATGAAGCGCCAGGCTGACGCCCGGCTTCATGATGCTTTGCAATCCCGAATACCGGAGCGGTTCCAAAACCTCCCTGATCTCCCGTTCAAAAGGGAGAATTTCTTGAACGGTTCTCTCCTGGAAAACATCCGCGCGGGCTTGATGATTCTGCCGCCAAAAATAGACACCGGTCAATAACCACCCGGCCGCCAGCGCGGCGATGGCCGTCAACAAAAAACGTTTTTGCCGGTTCCAGGACTCGCGCTCTGAAACATTAGGGGCGGCCGGTGCATGCACGAAGTAATTATGAACGTAAAACTCTCTTTATTCAATAAGCACCGACGGATAACGGGGTGATCGTTAAGGGCAGGTTTTGCCGTCCAAGGGCTGGGTTAAAGCGGCGTCGGAAAACAAACGACCGGTCGTGTCCACAAACATGGCGCCGGACGTTCCCTGGGGGCCGACGGAAATACTGACCGGGAAGGTAATCGTCATGGAACCGCCGTTGTGACTGATGTTGACGGATTCCCCCGCGTTGATCGTAAAATCACCCGGCAACCAGCCCGGATTGGCGATGTGAATAGTCAACGGCCGCCCGGAAGCATCGGTCTCCCCGTCGAGATAGAAACCTTGGCCGTTCCAGAGAACCAGAAACCCCAAATTCACCCCGCCGCCGTTTTGATCGTAAGTTTGAAGCGCTAAAAAGGCTCCGTTGGCCGCGATATTATCCGCAGCCCCGGTCAAATCGTTCATGATCATCGCCGAGGGCGCCGAGCAGGCGGGCGCAACGTCGGCCTTTCCCTTATTGCCATGAACGGCCTCGCGCGCTTTTTCGTTTTTCACAGGCACTAAAACACGCACTAATTTACCTTGACTATCGTAAAGGCGCAAAGCCCCATGCCCGTCCGTATCCGCCCTTTGAAAATCCACCGGCGGGGCATCCTGGCCGAAAGCAGGTGCGGTGAAAAAATAAAACAAAACAGCCAACATGGGGGCCATTACTTTCTGCTTGCTCACATTCCCTCCCTGGTGGGCCTGCCTGGCGTCTAACTATAGAGGTTGAGCTGACCTCACCATACAAGCGTAAAAGGGATGGTGAAAACCGTCAAGAGGGGTCGGCCGCTGATTTCGGGGGGCACGTGATTAAATTCACATGCTCAACGAGCCGATAAAGATCGTTATTTAGTTTTTGGCTTGGGCGAGGCAGGTTCTTCGACCCGAAAAATCTCGACGCTCTCTAAAATAACAGATTTAATCGGCTTTTTCTTCTCATCCGCCTTCACCTTGCTTATTCTATCAACGGCGTTTTGACCGCCAACCACCTGGCCGAAAATCGTGTATTTGCCGTCGAATTCAGGCAGGGCTTTAACCGTGATAAAAAACCGGCTGCCGTTGGCGCCGGGTTTACCGTCATTGGCCAAGGCCAGGCGGCCGGGCCGGTCGAATTTTAAATCGGGCAGGATTTCGTCTGGAAATGTAAAACCCGGTCCTCCGGTTCCGTCATTTAAAGGATCGCCGGTTTCTACAAAACCGCCGGGAACGACCTTATAAAAGGAAAGGCCGTCGTAGAACTTTTTCTTGACCCGCTTACCGGATTCAGGGTCCACCCAACTGGTCACCCCTTGGGCCAATTGCCCGAAATTTCTAACTGCGGCCGGGGTTTTATCGTCGAAGAGCCGGCAAATGATCGCGCCCTTGCTTGTTTTCAAGGACGCATAAAGACCCGGCGCAAGCTTGGCCGCCTCGGCCCGGGGACAAGCGGCTAAAATCGCGGCGGCCGCGACAAAAAAATACCGGATGATTCGAGTTAACCGAGCGCGTCGAGGATCCATTTGGGATCCCTGGCAATGGCGGTGATGGTGGGCGTGTCGCGCAGGGTATATTGGCTGGCCTTCGATCCCCTTAGCTCCTGAACCAGGTCCAAGAAATCCTGAGGACTGTCCGATTCAAAGGCCACCACGAACTCTTGATCGTCCAAACCGAAGGAATACGTCGTGTTCAACTTGACCGAGGGATATTTATTGCCGATGACGATATGCTCATCCATCATTTTTTGCCGCTCAGCCATGGGCAATTGATACCAGGCTTTCGTCTTGACGAACGGATACACGAAAAGAAAACGATGCTGCCCCGGCTGAATGCGGGAGCGGCCCTGGGGATGCTCCGGATTGATTTTATCCACATATAGCGAATGTTTGGTCATGGATAAAAAAGAATGGGTGCGCGTCATATAGAGCCCCAAGCCGCTGCGCGTCAGGCGCGAAGAGAACTCCTCGAACACTTCCAAATCTTCGGCGATTTGCCAAAACATGAAATCCGCGTCCGCCCTGGTCGCGGTCAGGTTATAGGTAAACAGCATCATCCGGTCGCGGAATAAATCGAGCGCGGAAAAAACTTCCTCTTTGGCCTGATGCCGGACATTGGGATCGAGTTTGCGGAAAGCCAAATCCAGTTTGTAGCAGACAAAACGCACATACTGGCGCACGAGCGGCTGCTTAGCCTCGGTTTTCTCTTCTGCGGATGTTTTAACTTCCATTAAATTGCGCCTTCTCCTGATCCAGGACCGGGTTGCCTCCCTTCCAGGTAAAACGCAGGAAGGCTTCCCATGTCCAGGGCATTCTCATTTTAAAAAACTTAGCCAGGGCCAGCGCATATTGCTGGATTTCCCACTGGGCGTGCCCTTCGGCGCGAAGCAGGATGAAATTCATCAGGCTGCGTGCGTTGACGGTCCAATAAAACTGCGTATACAAAGCGGTGGGTAAAACCATCCTGGCCATTTCCCTGGCGGCTCCCGCCGCAATCAGGCTCTGATAAGTCGCATATGTTTGCCCGATGGTCCGGGTATATTCCGCTAGAGCTTCCTTCTGGTCAATTTCCGCCCCGGCCGCCAGGGAACCTTGCTTGTTTTTCACGTCTTGTTTGCGGAACTCGGCCGGGATATAAAATTCATCGGCCATTTCGGAATAACGCGCGCTATGCTCGTTAAAAGAGCCGATCCGATGGCGGATCCATTGCCGCATGACAAAAATAGGGCATTTCACATGAAACTTCAACACCGCCTGCTCGAAAGGGGTCATGTGGCTGTGCTGCATCAAATAAAAAACTAATTTTTTATCTTTTTCGTCGCCCTTCAACCCCTGGGCATAAGACACGCGCGCGCCCAAAACAACGGCGGGATCGCCGCCCATGAATTCGATCAGCCGGATAAAACCCTTATCCAAAACATTTTCTTCAAGAATTTCCTGGGCGGCGGTCATCGTTATTTCACTCATGACTTTTAATCTGGGCCAGAACCCATTGCTCCACCAGCGGGTGAGGCAGAAGGGCTTCCCGGCTTATTTTATAAAAGAGTCCGTCCAAAGCTTTGGTGATATGCTTCTCAATCCCGTTCATGGAGACCAGATGAGGCACGATAATGATTTGTTTGCCCTCTTTGGAGCGCTGCTGACAATACGCCCGCAATTCTTTCGCCTTGGCTTGCCGGACAGGGATGGGCGCGTCATCCCTCATATTAAAAGCCTTGGCTTCGGCGAAACCGCCCAACTGGGCCAATTGCCTGGCCGCTTTATCCGCGGTTTCCATCCATGGGCCTTCCATAGCGTCCGTATAAGGCCCATGAGACACGATGGCGACGATCTCTTTCGCCGGATTTTTGGAAACTGCGCGCGCGCGGGCCAACAAAATCTGCGCCACGTAGGGATGGTCATCCAAAGCCGAGGCTAATTTAAGATCAAGTTTGGTCTTCACCTGCCTGGCGTCGAGGCTTGTGTGGTGGCGATGATCATGGCCCTTGTCCCGGCCCTTTTTGCCGAAGCCGGCTGAACGCTCCTCGCCTTGGCCCAACTTGGCGGCTTGGCGCATGCCTTCTAAAAAATCGGCCGATGGTTGTTCGCGCAAGCCGAGAACATAAGCGAATTGCTCGTACAACTCCGAGTTGGAGCTGATCAAAATCGGCACGCACACGACTTTGGAAGGCCGTTTGGCCGAAAGCTTTGCCAGGGCCTTTTCGATATTGGCGGGATCCGCCATGCCGAGCGCGATCTCAACCGGATAGCCCGCCTTCTCCACGGCTTTTTTAACCTGGGTGATTTGGGCGTCCCATTTGGCCGAACCGCCGTGGGCCAGCAAAAGAACGGCGATGGGCGCCTTGGCCTGAGCCCAAACAGCCGGGGCCGCCGATGCCAAGAGTGCTACCAGGCTCAACCGACGAAGCATGATGCGTACTTTAGAATTTTTGATTCGATCATGTTCGGGGATGGCGACGGACGGAGCTTTTCATCAAAAATAAAATCAACGCTGCCAGCAAAAATCCAAACAAACACTCCAGGGTTACGAACGAAACGATTTTCAGCCAGGCAAAAACCGGATTAACGAAGCGTACCAGCCATCCTGATGCTTCGCCCAAAAAAGCGGCCAGGAATGTTCCGCTAATGAACACTTTCTTCGCCCGATCGCTGAACGGAGCGAAAATCAACAAATGAGTGACCAGTAAAATAACCAAAGCCATCATGGGCAAATGCATATGCGTCACTTCGAGCATGGACTGGTACGTCCGGGGCAAGGTGAAATTCGCCTCCGAACCCAGGTAATAATTTACCACCGACTGAGGCGTCAGCCCCATCCTGGAAAAATAAAGAAGCCCGTTCGTCACCCATAACCCCGCCAGAAGCAGGCAGGTCAGGAGCAGGGTCAGGCGCATATGGGGATTGTGCTGGAATCCCCCGTTTTGCATGTACTTCATTGTTTGACGGCGACCTCATAGACGGCCAAAATGCGGCGCACACCTTCGGCAATGGCCTGGGCCGTGAGCGTGGCGCCGGCTATGTTGCGCAGGCCTCGCTTGACCCAAAGCTGATCGCTTAACTCGCGGCCCTTGAATGTTCTCAGCCATTTGGGATGAGGCTTGTAATCCTCGGGCTCATAGAAAGCCAATAGTTCGACAACGCGGATATCGCCTCCCGGATTTAAAGCAACCATAAACGTTTCCGGCATGGTGCGCACGATATGGCTTTCAAAAAAAGCATAGCCTAAAATGCCGTCCGTGCTGCGGGCAACATAGTAGGCGAACATCTCATCAGCGACTTTGGCTTTGGCTTTTTTTTCAATCCGGGCCATCTGCTCTTTGGTCAAAAAAACCGTCCGGCGTTCGACGCGCGCGCCCGGAAAAGCGATCGCCAGCGCCTGATCCTGGGTGAGCAGGACCCTGGCCTGGGCGGGGGTTTGTGCCCAGGCCAGGGTCAAGAGAATCGTTAAAAGAGATAACCAACGGCTAAATTGAATTGGTCCACCCCCGTATCAGCGTCATCTTTCATGTTCTGCCAATCAGCCTTAATCACCGTGTTGGGATGAGGCTTGTACGTCAACCCGTAAGTGTATTCCGTTCGTTTATTGGCCGGATTCCGGGAAAATCCGCCGGGCACCCTTTGTTGTGTATCGTATTTTTCGTAACGGATGAACGGAGCCAGGTATTGTTTTGAGCCCAGCAAGGACAAAACATCATAAGCCGCCTGCGCATAACCGCCGTAGAAACGTTCGCCCACCGAGGCATTGCCTGCCAAGCCGTTTTTAGTATTGATATCGGCCGCATCTCCGATGCTTCCTTGAGCATAGAGGGCTTTGATCTCCACGCCGCGGTATTCCGCCGATCCATGCATTTCGGAAAGGGTTACGGGAGCGTCGATATCCTCACCCGCGGCATTGGTATTATTTTGCCCGGCCTGGCCGCTATAAAAGGAGCCGCCCAAAAGAATTCCGGGTATCCCTTTGTAATCGAGACGCCCGATCCAAGCCAAATCCTCCGCCTGACTTTTGGCGCCCTTGGACCTTGCGTTCCTCAAAACGCTTGAGGCGCTGAATCCTTGGACGGGCCCTTTAACGCCGGCGGCCAAATCAGCGTCTTTAACGGCCTGCAAGCCCGTCATCACATAAGTCCGATAACTCAACGGCCCCAACTCGCCGAAAAGGCCGGCCCCATTTTCCCGCCATGTGGTGGGGATAATATTCGATTCCACGTTGGGACGCCTTGAGCCGTGAAAAATCGTGGGTTCATGCAGCTCATTGACGAATCCCACGGGCACCAGCAAAAGACCGGCCCGCACAGCCAGCGGTTTGGCCAAGAAAAAATCAAGGTAGGCGAATTCAAGGCTGGCTTCGCCTCTGGCGCCGGCTCCGCCTCCGGTTGTCGCATGTTCAAATTCAATTTCGGAATTAAACAGGATGCGGTCGGTGAATTTGAATCCTGTGTACACAATGGCGCGAAGAAAATCCGCTTCGCGTTTTTTGCCCGAAGCGGCCCCGTTGTCCTTTGTGCCTTTGAAGTCCTGAACCGTCATTTCTCCGTACCCGCCGATGGAAACGCCCCGATTGATGTGGTACACCTTGGCCGCGGCCGGGGCAAAGCCGTAAGCCGATTGATAGGCGGGTTCGGCGGCCGTGTCGCCTAATTTGAGTTTCTCCACTTCACGGCTTAAGATGTCGATTCTTCGCTCAAGTTCTTCCACAGGGGTTGTTTGTTGAGCCGAAGCCTGAGCCCCGCACAACATGGCGATCAACAATGCGTATTTCATTTTTTTCCTCCTATTGATTTCCAGCGGCCCGGGCATCAACCCCCGACGATGCCGGTTGCTTATCCGAAATCTGATAAAGACTCAATCGCTTGGATGCCTTCACTTGCCAGGGCTCGCTTGAATCAATCCCGGGCACATAATAAAGAGCGGCGGCCTGCTCTTGACGTTCGATAAAAGCCAATCCTTTTTTCTGGTCCATAACCAAAAGGGCCGTGGACAACGCATCCGCTTCCACGGCCGTGGGCGCGATCACCGTGACCGAACCTTGAAAAGACGCCGGGCGGCCGTTGCCAGGGTCAAGCACATGGCCGATCGCCTTCCCTTCGGATTCAATAAAGCGTTCCCTCTGAGACGACGTGGACGCCGAACCCTTGACCAGCTCCAAACGATGGGGAACGCCGGCGCGCGCGGGGTGGGCGATTTCAATTGTCCAACGGCGACCCTCGAATGGTTCCCCGGCCACCAAAATCTGCCCGCCGAAATTAAGCATGGCGCCCCGCGCGCCGTTGTTCATCAAAATTTGCGCGGCTTGATCCAACGCATAGCCCTTGGCGATTCCGCCCAAATCAACGGCCATGCCTTCTCTAATAAAGGTTGCGCTGCGGCTTCGAGGATCAAGACGCAAATGCTTAAAACCAACCCTTCGGCGCGTCCGAGCAATTTCACCGGACGAAGGCACGCGCCCGCTGCCGCGCAAATCCCATAGCTCGATCAACGGTCCGACCGTCATGTCAAAAGCCCCGCCGCTCTCCCGCGCGATGTTCTGTCCGGTTGACAGCACGTCGAAAAGCTCCGGGCTTAAAACCAAGGGACGGCGACCCTGCCGGTTCAAACGATTGACCTCGCTGCTCGAGCGCCAATTGCTCATCATGCCCTCGAGCCTGGCGATCTCATCAAAGGCGCGTCCGACGGCCGCCTCCAACGCTTTATCCTGGGGCCCATGCGCGGATATTTCGCACAGCGTGCCCATCAGGTAGCGGGTCCGGCGCGTTTGGGCGGCTTCGGCCGCCCCGGTCAAAGCGACCCAGGCCGCAACGAATAACAATAACGGCCGATTCATCACAATGGGATCATATTGAAATTTAATTTCAATTGCAATGCAAGCTTTGGGCGTTTTATTTTTAGCATGGCTTATTTTTTCCGGGTATTCGCCGGGTGGGACCGGCCGGTGACGGGCCCCGGCGCTTGGCCGCAGTTTTTACAGCGGCCGAAAATCTCGTGCCGGTGCCAGAGCGGGGTAAACTCAACATCGCGGCAGGTTCTATCCTGCAGGCGCTCGACCTCGGGCCAGCGGACTTCCAAAATCGCGCCGCAGTCGACGCAGATCAAATGATCATGATGCGGGCGCTCTTTCTTGACCTCGTAGCGGGCCATGGCGCCGGGGCCGCTGACCCGGGCAACGAGCCCGCAGTCTTCGAGCGTTTTCAAAGCCCGAAACACCGTGACCCGGCCGATTCCCCGTGATTTCAACGCCCGGTAAATATCCTCTTGGCTTAAATGCCGGCTGGCTTGCAGCAAATAATCCAAAATCGCCTGGCGCTGCGTGGTTTGCTTTAAACCCTTCTCGTTTAAATATTCTTCAAAAAGCTGACGGATGCGTTCGGCGTAGCCTTTACGGCCCGCGGTCCAGGTGGGAAAATAGACGAGTTCGGCTGTTTCCTTCATTGAAATTCTATTTCAATATAGGAAATTAAAAGAGGAAATTCTTAATCCAAGGGAGCCCGACCCTGGGCTCGGCGACTTTTCCCGAGTGCCGGCTGTCCACGAACACGGCGGCCGCGCGCGGAAAATAATCGGCCAGCAAATCCACATAGGCGGGCTCGTTGTCGAAACCGGCGGACACGCCCCCTTGATTCAATAAATTTTCGAAGACATCCCTCTTATACTCCAAATCCGGCATATCGAAACGAGGCTTTAAGATCAGCCTGATGGACTCGCCATCGGGCATGGGGAATCCGTTCCGCGATAGGTTCAGCAGCGTCCCCTCTTTCATGCCGTCATCGCGCCCCGTCAAATAGATGATACGCCCGCCCGCCGCCAGAACTTCGACGCAATAAGCTACGGCGCCCAACAGCGGTTTATCCACGGTCAAATAATCATTCTTAAAAAAACGGGCGAACCAAAAATCGCGCAATAAGGACAACAATCCTTCGTCATGAACCCCGGCGGCGCGCGCCGTATCAGTGATCAGATAACGCGTGGAATCGGGTTCGACTAATAAAAGGGCGCTGGCCTCCCTGGGATAATTTTGTTGAGTTTCCGGATGGGCCGCGAATTCCTTCAAAATACGCACATGGCGAAACGATGTCGACAACAACGTATCGTCCAAATCAAAAATAACCGCAGGCTTTAATCCGGGCGTCGCGGTTTCTTCGATTTTTTTAAGAACCGCCCTTAAAACTTCGGACTGAGCCTGAACAAGAGCCGGCGCAATCATCGGTTAAACCCCCGCCAATTCGCGCTCAGGTTCCGGCGTTTGGGTTTTCGGCGGGATGCGGACCTTGGTGTTTTTCGGGGTGGCGTTCCAAAGCTTAAGCATCAACAAGCCCCCGGCCAGCGAGAAAGGAACGATCATGTACGTCCAGGCGCTCCATCCGTACGCGTCCAGGAAGCGGCCCAGAAGAAAACCGGTTAAGCCCGCGGCGATATATTGAACCCCGTCCAACAGTCCGGTGACCGTGGCCGCGGCCCTGGTCCCCCCGAAATCCATGGACGCGGTTCCGGTCAACATGCCGTGAACGCCGAACACCCACATGCAGGTGAACCCGACCATAAAAGCGGCGGCCGCCGGCGCCTGAACCAGGCCTAAAACAACCAGCGAAACGATTTGACCCATGTAGAAAATAAAAGCGACCGGAGGGCGGCGGGATTGGAACATCTTATCCGAAAGAAAACCGCACAGAAGCCCGCCGCAAATGCCCCCCACCGTGATGCCGATGGTGGCCAAAGAAAAAAGCGCGGTGCCGTGATGAACGTGATGCACCTCTTTTAAAAAAGGCACGAACCAAAGCAGCACGCCCTGACGAACAAAACCGGTGCAGAACTCAGCCGCCATCAAGGTCAAAATCACGGGATTCGCCAACACATTCCTGATCAGGTAGCCCAAGTCAACGGGTTTTTCCTTGTCGGTATGATGGCTTGTCGCGTCGCCGGTGTTGAAATCAGCGAAACCCGCTTCTTTCGGATTATCGGCGATGAAGCGCCGGTCGATCAAATACATGGTCAGCACCGCGGCCGAGGGAATGAGAAACACCGCGTACCAAGGCAAACCGGCTAAAATCCATCCGCCGATGGTCATGGCCAAAAAATAGCCCGAGGAAATCATAATGCCGAACACGCCGCCGAAGACGCCCCTTTCGCGCACATGAAACCATGGCGCGTTGATCTTGACGATGGCCAATGCGGCAAAGGATTGAAAATACATATTGACGGCCCAGAGCAAACTCATGCCGACCAACACCTTGGTCGCCCAGGCATTAAGGAACAAAACGCCGACCAAAATATTGATCGCGGCCGTGCCCAACGCCGCGGTTAAAATCGCCTTGCGCCCGCCGATGCGATCGGTCAGGGGGCCGTTTAAAATGACGGAAAGGGCGTAAGTCCAGAAGCCGGCGGTGGCGATCAAACCGAATTGAGCCTTTGTCCAATCGAAACGGCTCATGAATTCCGTGGAAGCGACGTTTAAATTGTACCGGGACATATAGAAGGTGGCGTAAGTGATGCCCAAGGGGAACCAGTTTAAAAACCGGCGGCGGCGGTATTCTTGGGAGTGAACGGGGCGGACTGCGTCCGAAACGTCTGTTGCCGTCATCATCGAAGCACCTCTTTGTTGATGGTTGATAAAAACGAAAAGAAATTATATCAGAGATTGAGGCGCCGGCCCGTAGCGGCGTCGAAACAATGCAAGCGGCAACCGGCGAAATCAAGATGAACCTTTTGACCGGCGGCGCCGGGATTTGGGTGGACGGATAAAACGCGGATTTCCACGCCGCTGTTTAGCTTGAGCGTCCATAGAGTTTGACGGCCCATGGCTTCTCCCAAAACAATCTCGGCCGGCGCGCAGGAAGGACCGGCGGACGCGGCAAAAACGATTTCATCGGGCCTCAACCCCAACATGGCCTCCCCTGAAGCTTGATCCGGCACATCGGCAATTTTTACCGTAAAGGACGGTCCGCTGAAGCGGCGCCCTTCGAGCCTCCCTCCGACCCAATTGATTTGCGGACTTCCGATAAAAGAGGCCGTGAACATGCTTTGGGGATTGCGGTAAAGTTCGTCGGGCGTCCCCTCCTGCTCGATGCAGCCCTGATTCAACAGCACGATTTTGTCGGAAAGGGTCAGGGCTTCGATTTGGTCGTGCGTCACATAAACCACCGTGCCGCCCAAACGGCGAAACAGCAGTTTCAGCTCGGCCCGCGTTTTTTCGCGTAATAAAGCGTCAAGATTGGACAAGGGCTCATCCAACAGAAAAACAGCGGGCTCCCGTACAATGGCGCGGGCCAACGCCACGCGCTGGCGCTGTCCACCGGAAAGCTCTCGCGGCCGGCGGTTGAGCAACCCGGCGATATCCAAAAGCCCCGCCGCCTCGCGGACGCGGCGGTCGATTTCAGCGGGGTCGGTTTTTCTGAGTTCGAGCGCCAAAGCGATGTTTTTGCGCACGCTCAAATGCGGGTACAGCGCATAGCTTTGAAAAACCATGGCGATGTTTCTTTTTTCGGCGGGCACATCGTTGAGCAACCGGCCGGTCAGCAGTATCCGTCCTTCATCCGGCCTTTCCAGCCCCGCGATCAGGCGCAATAACGTGGTCTTGCCGCATCCGGAGGGGCCCAAAAGCGAAACGAATTCCCCCTCCCGCACGCGAAGGTCGATGCCGGACAAAATAGGAATTTTATTGAAATGTTTGACGATACCAGATAAAACAAGACGGTCCATGGGAGTTCCTTACCCTTTAACCGCTCCGGCGGTCAGGCCCTCAACGATGCGCCGCTCAAAGGCCAAAACCAAGGCAACGATGGGCAAGGTCGTCGCCACCACCGCAGCCGCGATTTGATTCCATGGAATTTCGTAACTTGATACTCCGGAGAGCATGGCGATGCCTACGGGCGCGGTGCGGCGGGCGTCCTGGGTCATCAACACCAAGGCGAGCAGAAATTCGTTCCAAGAAAAAATAAAAACCAAAATCGCGCTGGTCACGACCGCAGGCAAAGACAACGGCAGTATGAATCGCCAAAAAATAGCCCACGAACCGAATCCGTCCAATTTTGCCGCTTCCTCGATTTCCAAAGGAAATTGCCGAAAGGCATGGGTCAACAGCCACAAGGCTAGGGGCAGATTCAGCGTAGCGTAACAAAGAATCAACCCCAAGGGATGATTGATCAAGCCCATGCTTTGGATGACTTTATACAGAGGGATGACCAGCAATGTCGGGGGCAAAAGCGCGGCCAACAAAACCAAACGCGCCAACAAAACTGCTTTGGCCAAACCCAAACGCGTCAATGCATAAGCGGCCAGGGCCGCGGCGGCGCAAGACAAGATAGAGGAAGCTCCGGCGATCAACAGCGAGTTGGCGATATAACGAGCGAAGGGACGCACGAAAAAAAGATCGCCATAATTGGTCAATGTCCAATGCCGAGGCCAATAGGTAATCGGGGTGCGAAAAATCTCGGCGGTTGATTTGACCGAGCTCGCCGCCTGCCATAAAAAAGGAGCCAGACTCCAGGCCGCGGCTAAAGCCGCGGCCGCAACAATCAGAAATTTAAACCTCGCCATGACGCATCACCAGACGCCCCGCCCCGGCGAAGAGAATCACAATCGCGGCCAAGGCCAAGGTTAATGCCGCGCCGTAGCGCAAGTCCAAATAGCGGAACACGACTTCATAAATGTAAAGCGCCAAGGTTTTGGTCGCTCCGGCCGGGCCTCCGCCGGTCATCACCCAAATATGATCGAAAATCCCGAAGGCCTGGATGGCGCGGAACAAAAGGGCCGTCAGCAAATAAGGTTTGATCAACGGCAGAATAACCAAACGAAAGCGCGCCCAAGCGCCGGCGCCGTCCATTTTCGCCGCTTCCAAGATATCGTTCGGAATCGAACATAATCCGGTCAACGCGATCAAGGCGACGAACGGCGTGGTTTTCCAAACATCGGTGGCCACGATCCAAAAACGAGCCCAGCCGGTTTCAGCCAGCCAGGCCTTTTGATGGCCGGACAAAAAACCCAAACGCCCGAGGGCGTCGCCGATAACGCCGTAATGATCATGCAGCATCCAGGACCAGCCCATGGCCATGATGGCCGCGGGCAAAGCCCAAGGAATAAGGACGGCGGCGCGGACGAATCCCCGCCCCGCAAAACGCGCATTAAGCAGCAAGGCCAGGGCCAAGCCCAATACCAGTTCCGAGCTCACCGAGAAAAAAGCGAACCCGACGGTATTGCCCAATGTGGCCCAAAACTCGCCGTCTTTGACCATGCGCAGGAACAACCCGGGGTCTTGCGCGGCCAAGACGATGCAGGTGACGGCGGGCAAAAAAATAAAAACGGCGGACAATAGCCCAACCGGCAGGCAATAAAGCCAGCGTCGGCCCACGGACGCCGGCATTACCGGACGATCTCTTTCAAGCGTCGCTCCATATTGGCGACGGCGTTATCGGGTCCTATTTTCCCGGCCAAAGCCGCGCTCACTTCTTTTTGCACCGCGTCCGAAATGCGGGCATATTGCGGATGAACGGGACGCGGGCGCGCTTTGATCAAAATCGCGTGAATATCTTTTAAATGAGGCGAGCTCTTCAAGAGCTCCGAATCGCGGTACAGGCTTTCTTGCGTCGGCAAAAGTCCGGATTTCAAATAGCGCAATTTCTGGGCCTCCGGACTGGTTGCATAGCGAATGAACGCCAACGCCGCAGCGGGATTTTTAGAAAAACGCGCCACGCCCAAGCCCCATCCGCCCAAGGTAGCGGCCGGGGAAGCGCCTTTTTTCTTGACCATAGGCATCAAACCGACTTTCCCTCGCACGGGAGAGCCTTCCTGCTGCATTAAGGTATAGGCATAAGGCCAATTGCGCATAAAAAGCGCTTTGCCCTCTTGAAATAAATGTCGGGACTCCTCTTCCTGATAAGTCAAAATGCCTTTGGGAACGAGCTCATGCTTGCGGATGAGATCGGTCATGAATCCCAAGGCTTGACGCGCCGGGGCGCCGACGGCCACGGTCCCGTCTTCATTAAACAGCTCGCCGCCCATGCCCCAAAGATACTCGAGAAAATTGCAGGTCAATCCCTCGTATTGTTTACCTTGAAAAACCAAACCGTAAAACTCCGGTGGATGGTGGAAGCGTCGGGCTAAAGCCAATAATTCGTCGAAGGTTTCCGGCGGGCGGATTCCATGCTGCTCGAGCAAATCCTTTCGATAATAAAGGACGCCGGCGTCGGCCTGAGCCGGGACGCGATAAAGACGCCCCTGATAATAGGAACCGGCCATGTCCCCGGGCAAAAAATTGTCGAGCTCCTCCGCGTTGATGAATGAATCCAAAGGGAGCAGCCAATCCTGCGCCGCGAATTTGGCCACCCAAACCACGTCCATGTAAACCACATCATAAGCGTCCGCGCCCGTCAAAAAAGCCGTGGCATACATGTCCTCACGGGCGTTGGTGGCGGCCGGCCCTTCAACCATCACGACGTCAATGGAAGGATTGGCCCTCTCAAAACTTTCAATGATTTGAGCCCACGCGCCGCCGACATCAGGGGCCTCCAAGAACCGCACCAAAATTTTCCCGGAAGATTCGCCCTTGCAGCCGGCCAAAGCCAACGCGAACAAACCGGGAATGAGTTTCTTAAACGGCGTGCGCATCATAAAGATGAACCACGCGCTGCGGAAACGGAATCTCGATGCCTTCTTTTCGATAGCGTTCGTGGATACGTTTGATGAATTCATGCGTAATTAAAAACCGGTCGGTGAATTGCCGGGCGCGCAGGATCACGGTGAAATTGATCGAAGAATCGCCGAAGGTATGGTAGCGGATGAAGGGATCGAAGTTTTTGACCGCGCCGTCAACGGTTTGTTGCACATCTTTGGCCGCTTCAATAGTCACACGCTCCACTTTTTGCAGATCGGCATCATAAGAAACGCCCATCTGAACCAAAACCGCGGTTTCAGGCTCCGGTCGGGCGTAATTAATGATGATGGCCTGGGCCAGCTTGGCGTTGGGGACGAGGATGACGTTATTAGGCAATTCTTTAATGCGCGTGGTGCGCCAATTAATATCCATGACAACGCCCTCCTGGCCGGAATCAAGCTTCACATAATCGCCCACTTCCACCAAATTGCTCGCGACGATATGAATGCCGGAAAATAAATTGGTCAATGTGTCTTGAAGAGCTAAAGCCACGGCCAACGACCCGACGCCCAAGGCCGTCAACAACGGGGTGATGGAAATGCCCAGGTTGGAAAGAATCAGCAGCACACCCAGGGCAATCACCGCGATTTTGACTAAGTTGTTCATGAGTCCGGCCATAGCCTGGGAAATAGCGCGCTGCGCGCTGAAACGGCGCATCAAATCCCCGGCCAGGCGGGCTGAAGCCCAAGTGACGGAGAAAAAGAAAGCTGAAACCAAAATCTTCGCCGCCAGGGCTCGATGAGCGCCTGCGATAGGCGCGGTCTGGGCCGCAGCCGCCAAACCGGCTAAAACCAGCCACAAGCCGATATGGCCGCCGAATGTCTCCAACAGAACGTCGTCGATGACGGATTTCGTGGTTTGAAACAATCGGCCCAAGCGGCCCAAAACAACGCGATCAAAAAGATACCCGGCTAAAATGCCAAGGCCGGCCAAAATCAAGGGCGCGATCCAAGGTTGTAAAAAAGACATTTTCATCAAGGGCGTTATATCCCGCATGGCGCCCCATCGTCAAGGGGTCGCGCTGATCCAACCGGCTCCCCCAAGGGCGCGCATTGGCTGCCTGGCAAAAAATCTACGAGTCTGTTAAATAGATAGAGATGGTTTACCGATACCTAATCGTCCTATCGATGCTTATTTCAGCCTTAAATATTCCGGCGCTGGCCGATGACTACACATGCGACGGCGGCGACCTGGGCGTTTGCACGCCTCCCCCTGATCAAGCGGAAGCTTCTCCGCCCGAAAAACTGAGGGATTGGTATGGAGACATTCTCTTGAATACATGCCCCGACCAAATTCAAGCGAGAGCGGCGGAAGAAGGGTGGACGGCAGGATTTCCGCAGACGGAGCAGGGCTTCGACCCGGCGGCCATAGAACGAATCGGCGGCACTTGGGATAACCCTGATTGCGGTGATGATAAACCTGATAGGCTTGCCCGTTACTTATTGCTTTTTTCCGGGTATTTCAGCGCCGTTAGAACCAATTATCAATACTACCGAATCGGCGCCAATGGCGTACCCGCAGCGATCAACAGCCCTGTGACCCGATGGCGGGAAGGAGAATTCTGGGCCAGGGCCAATAAAAAAGGGGCCGTTCAAATCGAATTTGATCCTGAAACCCCTGAAACCGTCAATCAACAAAACGTCGCCGACGCCGTTTGTCGCCTTACGCGACGCAGGACCGGTTGCACGATTTATACGCGCGCCGAACCGGCAACTCCCTAACGCTAAGGCTTGGCGCCCTGATCCGATTTCCTGCTTTCCCGCCGCTTCTCCTTCAACGCTTCTCTTTTTTGACGCCGATCTTCCTTCATTTTTTCACGATCGGTCTTATGTTCCTGACGGTGCTCCTCTCTGCGGCCTTGGCGGGCGCTTTGAAAATCCTCGCGCCTTTTCTTCTGAGATTCATGAAATTTCCGGCGGCTCTCCCGCTGCCTCTGATTGAACTGCAGGATGGACGCGCGCCGCGCGTCGGGCGGCATGTTTTTTAAGGTATCCAAAAAAGACTTGCGTTCGCCGAGCATGCTCCGCTCAAAAGCGATCCGCTCGCCCTTCATCATCACGCGGAAGGTCTGCTCTTCGGAAAATTCGCGCTCAATCGCTTCAATCCGTTTTTGCAAAAGTTCGTCTAAATAAGCTTTCTGACCTTCGATCGCTTCGTTCGTGAGCTCCTGCTTGGGTTCCTGAAATTCTTCCGCCCCTTCTTCGGCTGAAACCGGATAAATCGCGGCGGCCGCGACTAAAACAAACGGTAAATAGCGCTTTTTCATATCAACAACCTCCTCATTCGCAGAGCTACGAGGACGCTGGCCCGCCTCAGGCGGGACCCCAGCAGTCCCCTTCGCAATCGTTAACCGGTGATTATGATAGGATAAACGGGCAAGGCAATTTTCATGCGCATCGTCGCTGATCTCCACATTCATTCCCATTTATCGCGGGCCTGCAGCCGGGAGTTGACGCCTCAATCCCTGTACCGCTGGTGCCAGCTCAAAGGCATCACCGTGCTCACCACCGGTGATTTCACTCATCCCAAATGGATCGCCGAACTCAAAGAACATCTGGAGTCGGCTGAGGACGGACTGTTCGCCTTAAAAAAAGAACCGGCCCGGCGCGTTGACGACAACATCCCGGCTTCCTGCCGGTCCCAAGTCCGCTTCGTTTTGGGCGTTGAAATCAGCTGCATTTATAAAAAGGGAGCACGGGTGCGTAAAGTTCATCACCTGGTGTTTGCGCCCTCTTTTGAAGTCGCGGAAAAAATCAACAAAGCCTTGGAAAAAATCGGTAATATCCGCTCCGACGGGCGGCCGATTTTGGGCCTGGATTCGAAAAATTTGCTCGACATCGTACTCAACGCTTCCCCCGAAGCCTGCTTGATTCCGGCCCATGCCTGGACGCCTCATTTCGCCATTTTCGGCTCGGAATCCGGCTTTGATTCCCTCGAGGAATGCTTCGAGGATTTGACGCCTCAAATTTTCGCCATTGAAACGGGATTGTCCTCGGACCCGTCCATGAACCGGCGCATCTCAGGCCTGGACCGGATCACCTTGATTTCCAATTCGGACGCCCACTCCCCGGAAAAATTAGCGCGCGAAACCAATCTTTTCGATACCGAGCTTTCCTATCGCGGGCTCTTCGACGCCATGAAACAAAAAGGCCCTGGACGGCTGCTTAAAACGCTGGAATTCTTCCCGGAAGAAGGCAAATACCACGTGGACGGGCACCGCAAATGTCAAACGCGCCTGACGCCCTCTGAAACAATTAAACGGCGCAACCTTTGCCCGGTCTGCCAAACCCCGGTCACGGTCGGCGTTCTTCACCGCGTCGAAAAATTGGCGGATCGTCCGGAAGGAACAACCCCTCGGCAGGCCGCCGGATTTGAACATATCGTGCCTCTGAAAGAACTAATCGCCGAAACCTTCAGGGTCAAGCCCGGCAGCGTGAAGGTGGATCGTCAATACCACCGGCTGTTGAATAATTTCGGGCCGGAATTGAACATTCTAAGAGAGCTCCCCATGGAACGGCTCGAAACCGAATTTCCCCTTCTGGCCTTGGCCATTTCCCGGATGCGCCAGGGAAAAGTCAGCGTTCAAGCCGGCTATGACGGCGAGTACGGCGTGATCCGCGCGCTTAAAGAATCGGATTTCGTAAAAACCGAAGAGCCGTCTCTTTTCTAAACGTCAACTCCCCTTTCTTTATGAATAATTTTGACGGATTAAACGATCAACAACGCCGCGCCGTCATGGAGGCCGAGGGGCCTGTGTTGATCGCAGCGGGGCCGGGAACAGGAAAAACCCGGACCTTGGTCCATCGAATCGCCCACCTCATCAGCGCGCAGCAAATTCCGCCCCAGGCCATCATGGCCGTCACCTTCACAAGAAGCGCGGCCCTTGAAATCAAGGAACGTTTAAATCAGATGCTTGGTCAACAATTAGGCGAAGGGCTTTGGGTTGAAACTTTCCATTCCGCTGCGTTTAAAATTCTTAGAACCGAGGGCCGCCCCTTTGGGCCCGGGCGGCCGTTCTCCATAATCGGCGACGAGGAAAAAAGCGGCTGCCTTAAAAATTTAGTCCCAGCCAAAAACATCAAGCGTTTTTTGGAAGAATTAAGCCGGCTCAAACGAAACGGCTTCAATCCCGGCGACCCGGCCGGCCGAATGTACCAAGAACGCCTGAGCCAAGCCGGGCTGCTGGACTTCGACGATCTCCTGCTCCATGGCGCTGAATTTCTTGAAAATCAAGAAGGACGAGGCTGGACAAAGCGTTTTCGTTATATCCTGGTTGATGAATTCCAAGATACAAGCCCGGCTCAATACCGGCTTCTGCGCTTGTTGGCCCAAAAAAATATCTGCGTGATCGGCGATCCCGACCAAGCCATTTATTCGTTCGCGGGCGACGCCTTCAATCCTCTAGAAACGTTCCGCCGGGATTTTCCCGGCTGCCGTGAATTTTCGATCACTCAAAATTACCGTTCACAGGCGATGATTATCGACGCCGCCAAGCAAGTGATCGCCAAAAACCCAAGCCCTCCGGGGCGCCGGCTCGAGGCCAAACTCGAAACCGGATTGCCTATTGAAATCAATGTTTATCAAAGCGACCGCCAGGAAGCTCAAATGATCGCGCGCCGCATCGAAGGCCTTTTAGGCGGCGGCAGTTTTTTCACCATCGACAGCGAATGGGCGGTCAAAGAACAAGAAAGCGCCGTTTATTCCCTCAATGACATCGCTATTTTATACCGCCTTCATGCCCAGGCCCGCTTGATCAAAGAAGCGCTGGAGAGCGCCGGGCTTCCTCTGCGCGTCTATGGGCCGAAAAACAGCGGCGACGGCGAAACTTCGAAAACCGTTGATTTGACGGATATTGCCGCCGAGGAATCGGCGGTCCCGGGGAACGCTCAACGGGCTGAAATGATCAGTTTGATGACCCTTCACCGGGCCAAGGGGCTTGAGTTTCCGGTTATTTTTATCGCCGGCTGCGAGGACGGCGTTGTGCCTTATCAAAAGGACAATGATCGTTCCGGGGAACGCATCGAGGAAGAGCGCCGGCTTTTTTATGTGGGCATAACCCGCGCCGGGAAGCGTCTTTTTCTTTCCTCGGCCAAGAAACGATTCTTGTTCGGCAAAACCCGGATAAGCCCGTGTTCCCCGTTCATTCACGATATCGAAGAACGCCTGCGCCTGATGCGGGAGGACCGCTCCCAATACAAACCTAAACCGCGGCCTCAACCCACTCTATTTGACTTGTAATATTCTCCCTTTCAGTTGCACTTATGATTGGGAGTAAAACAATGAAAATAACCAAAACACTATCGAACCTTATAATGATTCTGACGGTTTTCACGGCGACCGGCTTTGCGGCCGGCGCCAAGCCGGCTAAAACCAAGGAGGGTTTTATGGAATCGAATTGGAAGCGCCCGAGTAAAGAAGAGTTAAAGCAAAAGCTGAACTCTCTTCAATACCGGGTCACCCAGGAAGAAGGCACGGAGCCGCCTTTTGAGAATGCTTATTGGAACAATCATGAGCCGGGCATTTACGTGGATATTGTCTCCGGGGAACCGCTGTTTGCCTCAACCGATAAATTCGATTCAGGCACGGGCTGGCCTAGTTTCACCCGGACGCTGTCACCCGCTAATGTTACCGAGCATACGGATAAAAAACTCTGGATGACCCGCACCGAAGTGCGCTCCAAAAACGCGGATTCCCATCTGGGCCATGTTTTTGACGACGGTCCCAAGCCCACGGGCAAACGCTATTGCATCAACTCCGCATCCTTGCGCTTTATTCCAGCGTCACAACTCAATAAAGAAGGATACGGGCAATATGCCTCGCTCTTCGGAACCACCGCAGCCGCTCAAGCGGCGGCTCCTTCCACAACCCAAAAAGCCTCGTTTGCGGCCGGGTGTTTTTGGGGCGTTCAAGCGGCGTTCGATCAAATGGAGGGTGTCATCCGCACCAGCGTCGGGTACACAGGCGGGCATGTCAAAAATCCCACGTACAAACAGGTTTGCTCGGATCAAACCGGGCACGCCGAAGCCGTCTTGGTGGAATACGATCCCTCCCGGGTTTCTTATGAAGAACTGCTGGATTATTTTTGGATCATGCATAATCCGACCACGCTCAATCGCCAGGGGCCGGATACGGGCAGCCAATACCGCTCCGCTATTTTTTATTACAACGAAGAACAAAAAAGATCGGCCTTGGCTTTGAAAGCCAAACTCGATCAATCCGGACGGTTTAAAAATCCCATTGTCACGCAAATAGCGGCCGCAGCCGAGTTTTACCCGGCCGAGGATTATCATCAAAAATATAACGAAAAAAACGGCGTGGGCTGCCACCTCCCACCGCCGCCCAAAAAAGCCAAGAAAAAAACTCAGGCTCATTAGTCTGATTGACGCTGGCTGAAACGTCCGGCCCGCCTTACACTTGCCGTATGGCGGAACAAGCCGATAACCCTGGAAAACTGCTCCTTTATTACACCGGACCGCTGAGCACCGAAACATCAGCCTCAACGGCGCTGGCGTTCGGCTTGGTTTTTTTCGGCTTGGGCGTTTTATGCCTGGTTCTCGGCCTGGGACCGTTCCCTGAAGTTTGGCGGCATACCCCGGTTTTGCTGCTTCTGACATTCGGGGCCACCATGCTCAGTCTAAGCCTGGGGCTTCTTCATTTTTCCGTCAAGAAAAAATCCCGGGAGAACGCGTTGGAATGCAATCGGGAGCTTCATCCTCAGGAGCCCTGGCTCTGGGATTATGATTGGGATTTCCAAGGCATTGCCGACGGTTCCGGCAGGCGCCTGGCGCGCTACTGGATTGAAACATGGGCTATGGGCGTTTTCCTGGCCCTGGTCCACTGGGTCACGTTTTTGGATTTCGAACGGCTGTTCGGCCTACTGATCGTGGCCCTAATTTTCGACTGTTTTTGGCTGTTCGGATTGTACCGGACGGTCAAGGCCACGCTGGGTCGACGCCGCTTCGGCTCGGCGTATCTGCGTTTCAAAAAATTTCCCTATCATCCGGGTGAACAGGCGGCCTTTGAGCTTGTTTTGGGGTCCAACGCACGGGACCTTGAACATCTTACTTTAACCTTACGCCAAATCGAGGTGGGCCGGATTAAGACCCCGGACAATGAACGCCAAACGGCTTTCTTCGAACGTCACGCCGATCAGATTGTCCTGGACAAAAACGCCATCGCCCAGCATATCGGTATTCCGGCAACTTTTAATATCCCCCGCGATGCCGTGGGCACGCGCCGGGAAACGCCGAATCCCGTTCACTGGGAGCTGATGGTCGAAGGCAAAGCCCCGGGCGTCGACCTGGAAACCTGCTTTTTCGTTCCCATCTACGACCGGCCGTAAACCTTCCCACAGAATGATTCCTTTGCGCTATGATTTTCATGTCCGCCCCCGCTGGGCGGGTTCATGATGACCGAATCGACTCAGACGCTCAAAATATCGTCCGGCGTTTCCGTAGCCGAGGCCTTAGCCGGCGCGCGTCCGGCCGGCGGCGCGGTCACGGTTAAAGGTTGGGTGCGCTCACGACGGGATTCCAAGGCCGGTTTTTCCTTTATCCACCTCAACGACGGCTCCTGTTTTGACTCGATTCAAATCGTCGCCGCGAACAGCCTGCCCAATTATCAAAACGAAATCCTTAAATTAACGGCCGGATGTGCCGTGCTGGCCACAGGTGAATTGAAAGCTTCTCCTGCCAAAGGTCAGGCTGTCGAGCTTCATGCCTTAAAAATTGACGTTGTGGGCTGGGTGGAAAATCCGGACACTTACCCCGTTTCCCCTAAGGCGCACAGCTTCGAGTATTTGCGCGACGTGGCTCATTTGAGGCCCCGGACCAATACCTTTGGGGCCGTGACCCGCGTGCGCCATACATTAGCCATGGCCGTTCACCGCTTCTTTCATGAACGCGGGTTTTATTGGATTCACACGCCCATTGTCACGGCCTCGGATTGCGAAGGAGCCGGGGCCATGTTCCGGGTGTCTGCTTTAGATTGGGCGAATTTGCCCAAAACCCCGGAAGGGCGGGTGGATGAGGCCAAGGACTTCTTCGGACGCTCCGCGTTTTTAACGGTATCCGGGCAATTAAACGTGGAAGCTTATTGCCTGGCCATGTCCAAGGTCTATACGTTCGGACCCACGTTTCGCGCGGAATATTCCACCACGCCGCGCCATTTGGCCGAATTCTGGATGATCGAGCCGGAAATCGCGTTCGCGGATTTGAACGTCGACGCGAATCTGGCCGAGGATTTCTTGAAATACATATTTAAAGCCCTGCTCGAAGAACGCCCCCAGGACATGAAATTTTTCGTCGAGCGCGTGGACAAGGACGCGGTCAATCGCCTGGAAAAATTCATCACAGCCAGCTTCGAGCGCATCACCTACACTCAGGCCGTCGAAGCGCTGCAGAAATCGGGCAAAAATTTTCAGTACCCGGTCAAATGGGGCATGGATTTGCAGACCGAACATGAACGTTATTTGACCGAAGAATATATCGGCCGGCCGGCCGTGGTCATGAATTACCCCAAGGAAATCAAGGCGTTTTACATGCGTTTAAACGACGACGACAAAACGGTCGCGGCCATGGACGTGCTGGCGCCGGGCATCGGAGAAATCATCGGCGGCTCCCAGCGGGAAGAGCGCCTGGATGTTCTGGACCGGCGCCTGGAAGAATCCAAATTAAACACAAAAGCCTATTGGTGGTACCGGGATTTGCGCCGCTACGGCACCGTGCCTCACTCCGGCTTCGGCCTGGGCTTTGAGCGCACCATCCTTTACGCCACGGGTTTGGCCAATATACGCGACGTGATCCCCTTCCCTCGGACGCCAGGGAATGCGGCTTTTTAACTTGCCTACTCCCGAAGAAGCGCTTAAGGAAATTTTCCAAAAGCAATTCGGCGAAACGCCGGAAAAAATCGAAAATCTTAAAGGCGACGGCTCCAACCGCCGCCTTTTAAGGCTTCACGGCGCCGGACGCAGCGTCATCGGCGTGATCGGCCCGGACCAAAAAGAAAACCGGGCTTTCCTCTATTTCTCCCGCCATTTTCGCCGGGCCAAACTGCCGGTTCCCGAAATTTATGCGGTCGATGAAAAACAGGACGTCTACCTTGAAGAAGATTTGGGCGACACCACGCTCTTCGCCTTTCTTTCGGAAAACCGGACCCCCAAAGGCCCGGCTCCGAAAGTTCTCGACGTCTACAAGCAAGTCGTGCGGCTTCTGCCCCAATTTCAAATCACCGCTGCCAAAAGCGTCGATTACGCTTATTCCTACCCGCGCGCCGGCTTCGATAAACAATCCATGATGTGGGATTTAAACCACTTCAAGTATTACTTCCTTCAATTAGCCGACATCCCTTTCGACGAACAGGCCCTAGAAAACGACTTCAACGAATTCGCTGATTTTCTCCTGGCCGCGCCGGGGGATTTTTTTCTTTATCGGGATTTTCAATCGAGAAACATCATGATCAGAGAAGGCAAACCCTGGTTCATCGACTACCAGGGCGGGCGAAAAGGCGCGCTGCAATACGATATCGCCTCTCTCCTTTTCGACGCCAAAGCCGATTTATCCGAAGATACGCGCCGGAAGCTGCTCGATGATTACCTTGAGGCCGCGGGCGAACTGACCCCCGTCAATCGCGGCGAATTCATGAAATACTTCTGGGGATTCGTTCTGATCCGCATCATGCAAGCCATGGGCGCCTACGGCTTGCGCGGTTTCTATGAACGAAAAACCCATTTCCTGCAAAGCATCCCCTATGCCGTCCGCAATATCGAATTTCTGCTGAGAACGGCGCGCTTTCCGACGCATATCCCCGCCTTAATCACCGTGATGCGCCGCATCGTAGGCTCCTCCTACTTAAGGCAGTTCGGCAAAGCCTCCTTGAACCTTACCGTGCGCATCCAAAGTTTTTCATACCGGCAAGGAATCCCGTCGGATGAGGTGGGCCACGGCGGCGGCTATGTGTTTGATTGCCGGGCTCTGCCGAATCCAGGCCGCCACGAAGCTTACGCTCGGCTAAACGGGCTCGATCCCGAAATCGCGGCTTTTCTTAACAAGGAGCCGGCGGTCAAAGAATTCATGAAGCATGTGGCCGGCCTCGTGGACGCGAATGTCTCCAATTACCGCAGCCGCAACTTCACGGACTTGATGGTCAGTTTCGGATGCACGGGCGGCCTGCACCGCTCGGTCTATTGCGCCGAAGCGCTGGCTAGGCACCTAAAGGAAACAATGGGCGCGGAGGTCGGGGTGCGCCACCGGGAACTGGAAAAAAGCGTTCCCGTCCCTTCAGCGACATGAAGGCCATGATTCTGGCGGCCGGAGTGGGCAGCCGCCTGAAACCCTTAACCGACGCCCGCCCCAAAGCCTTGATCGAAATCAACGGGCGGCCCATGCTGGAAATCATCGCCCGGCGGCTGATGGCGGCCGGAGTGACGGAAATCATCGTCAACGTTCATCATTTCCCCGGCCTGATCGCGGATTACCTGGCCAAAAATAAAAACTTCGGCCTACGCGTTGAAATCAGCCGGGAAGAAACTCTGCTGGATACCGGCGGCGGTCTTAAAAAAGCCGCCTGGTTTTTTGACGACGGGCAGCCTTTTTTTCTGCACAACGTGGATATCATCAATAACATCGACCTGACCCGCATGTACGGCGAACACCGGCAGACGGGCGCCTGGGCTACGCTGGCCGCGGAAAAAAGAATAAGCGGCCGCTACTTGCTTTTTAACCAAACGGGGAATCTATGCGGTCATGAAAAAAACGACGGACGCGGCGAAGTGGCCGCGCTGCGAACAAAAGAAGGGGAGCGCCTGGCCTTTAACGGCGTCCATGTTATTTCCCCGGCGCTCTTAAACGGCCTGGCCGAATCAGGCGCTTTCTCGATTATCGACGCCTATCTGCGTCTGGCCGCGCAAGGAACGAAAATCCTCGCGTTCCGGACGGACGGGTGCTGGAGTCAGGACATCGGTACTTTGGAGAAGCTCGACGCCGCCGAGCGCTATATCGGCAAAAAAGGATTCCCCGGCTGATCGAATAATCAGACCTGAGCCTGAGTTGATTGTTCCGGGGCCACGGCCACGGCTTCGATCTCAACGAGCATGTCCGGGTGCACCAAAGAACTCACTTCGATCATCGAGGTGGCGGGACGGATGTCTTTGAAAAATTCGGCGTGTACGCGGCCGATTTCCTCCCAATGGTCGATATCCACGACATAAATCCTGGTCTGAACCACGTCTTTTAACGCAACGCCGGCGCCCTTCAACGCTTTCTCGATATTCTTCAAGGCTTGGCGCGCCTGCTCAGCGGGATCACTGGGCGAAACGATTTCCCCTTTTTCATTCGTGGCCGTGGTACCCGAGACAAAAACCATGGAGCCGGCGCGCACCGCGCGCGAGTAGCCTACTTTGGATTCCCAAGGCGTATGGCTGGCCACATGAAGGCGCGCGCCGCCGTTTTTGTGGCCGCTTGAATCACCGTTTTTCCCCCCGTTATTACTCATCCCTTCGAAGCTTAACAGGACAAGAAAAAATTGCCAGCTTTGATTTTGATTTCCGGATTAGGCTCAATCGACCGCGATTTTTTGAAAACGCGTCAAAAATTCCCGGGGTGAGAGCCCGGCGGTTTTAGCCAAGCCCGCCAATGTTTCGGGATTGCGCAAATCTTCATGTTTCAACCGGATCATATAGCTGGTGGCGGCTTGATAATATTCCGAATGAATATCGACATGGCGCACGCGCACGCGGCCCGTTTTACGGTCAAGGATATCGGCGAAACGCACGGGCGCCATGGCGCCGCCCTTAAAACAGATGATGACGCGGTCTTCCCCTGAAATCAAACGCCCAACCGCGCCGTAGCCCAAACGCCGCGTGTAATCCACATCGAAAGGGATCGGGTTGCAGGAACGCAATTCATATCCGATATCTTTGGCGATCAAAGTGATTTTCTGCCCGGCACGGGCCAAACGACGCTCCAATTCCTCTTTGACGGCCCGGCCGAAATCCAGCTCCGGCAGCTTCAAATGGCCGAATTCATCGGGCTGAGTATTTTGAAGATCGGCCCGATCCTTGGCGATGCGCATGGCCAGGCCCTCGGCTAAAATCGCCACCCCGTCGGAACGACCCAGCCATTTTCTTTTAATCACCGCAGCCTCCAGCACGTCGACAACGCGGGCCAGCGTGACTTTGCCTGAAAACTCCTCCGGGATGACGGCCAAGGTCGCGCCCGAGGCGAAACAAATGCCCGAAGCCAAGAATCCCGAGCGACGGCCCATGGTCACGACCAAGTACCAGCGGTTCGTGGTGCGCGCATCCTCCATCAAATTCTGCACCAGGTACGTGCCCACATGGCGCGCGGTCTGAAAACCGAAGGTCGAGGTGGCGCCGGGCAAGGGGATGTCGTTGTCGATGGTTTTCGGCACGTGAACCAAACGCAAGGCCCGGCCCGCGACTTGCCCCAAACGCGCGGCCAACGAAGCCGTGCCCTCGCCGCCGATGGTCATCAAATGCGTGATGCCCAGCTTCTTGACGGCCTGCACGATCCGCTGCATGCCCTCGGGCACATCCATGGGATTTTCCCGCGACGTGCTCAGGATGGAGCCGCCCGTAAAATGAATCCGGGAAACATCCGCGATTGTTAGGTGCCGGACATGGCGCGTGTCGCCGCGTGAAAGCCATTTGAAACCATCATAGATGCCGATGACTTCGAAACCCGAATTAACCGCTGCGATAGTGGCCGAAGAAATGACGCCGTTGATGCCCGGAGCAGGCCCCCCGCCGACGACAATGCCCAACCGGCGTTTCATCATCAGGAATAAATACCGATGACGCGGCTCAAAAGGGCCAGCGCTTGTTTTCTCGGCCGCTGAAAAGCGTTGCGGCCGATAATGGAGCCCGTGCCGCCGCCCTGGCGGATGGCGCGTGCCTCATCCAAAATTTCCGCCTCGCTTTTGGCCGGGCCGCCGGAAAAAACGACCAGCCGCCGCCCGTTAAAAGCCGACTCAACCACATGGCGGACGCGCTCGGCCAACGGCTGGGTTTTGATTTTCTTCTGCGCGTAAATTTTTTTGGCTTCTTCCTGGAAAATGAACGCGCTCGGCAGCTTGACTTTGACGATATGGGCGCCCAATTGACAAGCCAGATGCGCGGCATAAGCGATCACATCCAAAGCGGTTTCACCCTCTTTAGACAAAGCGCCGCCCCTGGGGTAAGCCCAGAGAACCGCCGCCAACCCCAAGGCTTTGGCCTCGGCGATCGCTTGTCGGGCTTCTTGATACATTTCTTTCGAGCGAGCGGACCCCGGATAAATCGTGAACCCGACCGCGGCGCAGCCTAAACGCAAAGCGTCTTGGGCCGAAGCGGTAACCGCCGGAATTGGGTCCGTGGATTTACTCAAAATCTCATTGCCGTTGACTTTAAGGATTAAAGGGATTTCACCGGCGAAATCTTTCGCTACGGCTTCGATGAAACCTAAAGGCGCGGCATAGGCCGAGAGGCCTGCGGCCACGGCCAATTCCGCATGGTAACGGGGATCGTAGGCGGGAGGATTGGCGGCGAAGCTTCTGGCCGGGCCGTGCTCGACACCTTGATCGACGGGCAAAATGAGCAAACGTCCGGTTCCGCCCAAGCGTCCTTGATTCAACAAGCGAGTCAAGTTGGCGATGGTCGCCGGGCTGTCCGCCCCGTAACAGCTTAAAATTTCCGGAACGCGCTCTTTGCTCATCGTACCCTCCTTCTAAAGTTTAACACGGCTTCACACAAAGACCAGCGGTTTTTTAAAAAGCAACAAACCGGCCAAATAAACAAAAATGGGGCGAGGCTCTTTTAGCCTCGCCCCATCAAACAAACGTTCGGAATCAGCGATTATTTTTTTGCGAGCTCGGCAGCGACTTTGGACGCCAATTTCTGATTCGCGTCCTTGAACATGGGGATGGCTTTTTTCGGGTCCTGAACGCCTCCCACCTGCAATGCGCCTTGATCCGAAATTTCCGCGGCGTTCACCCATAGAATACGCTCGCCCGCGGGATCAAAAACGCTCATATCAATCATGGCCTGCCCTACGTTTTTCCCCAACATACGGCCCACGAACGGCAAATGACCGGTTTTATTAAAGAGATGATGACCGTTCATGATGCGGATCACATAATCGGCTTTAAGGTCCTTGGCGATGGCCGTCACGGATTCCTTTTTCATGTTGACGGGCCGAAGGCCCCTGGCCGGAAGCGTCGTCGGTAAAGCCAGCGTCGACGCGCTCCGGTAAGACGGGCTTTTCAAAACCTCATCCGTCGGGATCACTTGGTACCCTTCGCCTTTAAACGCATTGACGTAAAGGTCGTAAGACCAATCGATGAATCCTTGATCTAAAACCGCGCTTCCCTCCGTGCCCTTGGCCGCTGCGGAACGCGCCGCCAATGAAGCGAGATTGCCCTCGCCCGTGAGCACCGTAGTCCCATCGAACGCCAAAATGGCGACGCGTTTTCCCGTCATTAATTTTTTCATGTCGCCCTTGGCCTTGTAATGACTGCCGCCCGTGCACCCGCCCAATAAAAGAACCGTTCCCAATCCATAACGCAACACTGCATTTGCTTTCATAAATGAACCCCCTCTCCTTTAATATTGATGCCTAGCTAAGGTAGCCCCAAAACAAACAACTGTCAACGAGGTGTTTTTTGATCGATGAAACAGGACTTGCTCTTAATAGCCCAAACGGCGCACCGACTCGCTGTTCTGGCGCCAATTTTTCTCAACACGGACGCGAATCTCCAACTCAACCGGGCGGCCCGTGAACGCCTCGATGCCTTGAACCGATTGTTCCCTCAACCGCCGGATGGCGGCGCCGCCTTTGCCGATGACAATGCCTTTTTGACTTTCCCGCTCCACAATCACAGAGGCTGAAATCCGGTCCGACCGCCCCGGTTCCTCGCGATAACTCTCGATTTCCACGGTGGCGGCATGGGGGATTTCCTCGTCATAGAGCTCAAAGATGCGCTCCCGGATGATTTCCGCCGCGAAGAAACGCTCATAACGGTCCGAAGCCTGATCTTTCGGATAATAAGGAGGGGACTCCGGCAGCAAAGCGATCAACCGGCTCCTAAGCGCGGTCACTCCTTGCCCGGTTTTCGCTGAGACGTGAAACACGGAGTCCCACCGGGCCATGGCCCGCCAAGCAGCTTCTCCCGCGCGCAACCGCCCGGAGATCTCCTTAATATCCGCCTTGGCCAGGACCAAAATCATAGGCCGCTGGAACCGGCTTAAGGATTCGATCAGGGCCCGTTCGCTTTCTTGAACGGCGTCATCCGCCACCCAGATTAAAATATCGGTATCATCGCGCGCCGCGCTTTGGCTGGCCCAACGCAACGCTCCCTGCAAGCGATCCTTGGCCGCATCCAGCCAACCGGGCGTATCCACGAAAATCAACTGGTAATCGCCACTGTTGGCGATGCCTAAAATTTTATGGCGCGTGGTCTGCGGCCTGGGCGAAACAATGGATAGGGTTTGGCCTAACAGCGCGTTCATTAACGTCGACTTGCCGGCATTTGGGCGGCCCAAGATAGCGGCAAAACCGGCGCGATGCGCCTGAGGCGTCATTTGTTCGATGATTTGGCGATCCTAAAGGAACGCTTGACAATGGCGAACGCCTCTTGGGCGGTTTCCACCACGTGAAAAAGATGTTCGTCTTTAGGGGCGACCACGCCTTCTTCGACAAGATAACGAAAATTAACGGCTTTGGCCCAATATTGCCGGCCGACCAAAATCACCGGGAATCGCGGCATCTTGCCGGTTTGAATCAAGGTCAGGGCTTCAAAAAGCTCGTCCATGGTGCCGTAGCCGCCGGGAAACACGACCAGGGCTTTGGCCCTGAGCAAAAAATGCATTTTGCGGACGGCGAAATAATGAAACTGAAAACACAGCTCAGGCGTGATGAAGGGGTTGGGATCCTGCTCGAATGGAAGCGTGATATTGAGCCCCATGGACTTGGCGCCGACATCATCCGCGCCGCGATTGGCCGCTTCCATAATGCCCGGCCCGCCGCCGGTCACGATGGTCACGCCCTTGCCTTTATAGTGACGCGAGATAAGAGCCGCGAAACGCCGGGACTCGTCGTAATATTTGGCTTTGCGCACAAGGGCCCTGGCCGCGGCCAGGCGAAGGGCCAGAGCGCGGTTTTTCGGCCTTTTCCCAAAGTCCTGCTCAAGCCGTTGCAATTGGCGCTGAGCGTGGGCGCGCTCGGTGATTCGGGCGCTGCCGAAAACAACGACCGTGGCTTTAACGCCCTGTTTCTCCAGCATGACATCCGGTTTTAAAAGCTCGAGCTGCAAACGCACGGGCCTCAAGCCTTCGCTCTTTAAGAATCCGATATCTTCGAAGGCTTTCCGATAAGAAGGCGAGCTCGTGATGGCCATAATCCGGCGGCGCGTGGACGGCGAACTCATGCGGCGGATTCCTGGGCGGGCCGGTTAAAACGCACGGTCATACCGTTCATTTTATGTAATGGTGATCATGAATCGGCTGCTCTTTTTTCCGGCTGTGCTGGCGGCGGCGATCCTGCCGGCGGCTGCCGAGCAAAGCACCGTCGGCGGCCTTCTCATCAACGGCTCGACGACCAAACCCGAGATCATCGGCCGCCTTTTGGATACCAAGCCCGGAGCTTCTTTTACCCCGGCATTATGGTCCGAGGACCTGCGTCGCCTGGCCAACAGCGGGTATTTTTACGACGTGCAAGGCGGCTCCCGCGCCGCAGGGCCGGGTCAAATCCATCTGGATCTGAATTTAAAAAATAAATTTTCGACCATCCCTATTTTCAAATTCAAGCAAGGCGGGGGCACATCACAACTGACTGTTGGGCTCTATGAAGTCAACGCCTTCCATCGCTTGCTGGAAATCGGCGGCCAGTATGAGCGCATGAACGCAAAAGACGGAGGCGTCGTTTGGTTCAGGCATCCTTACTTCGGTTTAAGAAAAAACCGCCTGGGCGCCGAGCTTTACGCCCACACCTTGAACCTGCCGCTATTGAGCAAAAAAGGAGAGCCCCAAGCGCATTTTGATAATGAAGAAATCCGCGGGCATTTATGGCTTGAGCGCGAAATCAGCCCGCGCTTCAAAACGGCGCTCACGCTTAATTGTTATCGCAACGGCTTCGAAGCCGACGATTCAACGGCCGAACAAGCCGCTCGCAACGGAGCCTTCCTTCAAAACAACCGGCTGAATTCCGGCCGCACCGCTTCACTGACGCCCGGCGCCATCTGGGGGCGGCTCGATCAGGACGATCATTTGGTCGAAGGCCGGCGGCTGAAAATTCAAGCTGAGTTGGCCGATCGCGCGTTAGGCTCTCAATTTGAATTCGTGAAACTCGAAGCCGAAGCCGCGGCCGCGCTCGTGGCCGGGGAACGCTGGAATCTGGCCGGGCAAGCCCGGATGGGGACGAAAAGCGGCCATGAGTTTCAGCATAAATTTTACTTAGGCGGCTTGGACACGGTGCGCGGCTTCCTGGACGGGCAATTTCGCGGGGAACATATGTGGCTCGTCAATCTCGAAGCCCGGCCTACGATTCTTGAGCGTCCGCTCTGGACGCTTCAGGGCAATCTGTTCGCGGATGCGAGCAAAACCTGGGATGCTCGGGGCTTTGGCGCGGAAGGATTCCGAAACCCTTTTCTGAGCTTCGGCGCCGGGCTTCGCCTGATTGTCCCGCGCATTTACCGGGCGATTATCCGGCTCGACGCGGCGCGAACCCAGGAGCCCCTGCGCCAATGGGGGTTAAGCTTCGGACTCCAACAATTTTTCTAAAAACCAAGCCGCGCCCGGTTGATTTTAAAAACAGTCATGGGATCGACGCGCGCGCCGTTAAGCCGGAAGGCGAAATGAAGGTGAGGTCCGCTCGCGCGCCCCGTTTGCCCGGCCCGGCCGATCATTTGGCCTTTTAGAACGCGTTCGCCCTCTTTAACGGTCGTCGCGTCTAAATGGGAATAAACTGAAAAAATCCCCCAGCCATGGTCGATGGCCACGACGTTTCCGCCTAAATATTGATTATCCACCAACGCCACGCGCCCGGCATTGACCGCTAGAATCGGCTCGCCCACCGGGGCGCGGAAATCAACGCCCGTGTGCCGGGGCCGGGGTTCATCGTTCATGATGCGCTGAAGCCCGAACGCCGATGATATGCGCATTTTCCGGACGGGATAAACGAAAGGCTCATGCCATAGACGCTCCCCGGAATTCAAACCGAACACCTCCTTTAATTTGGCCGAATCCCGGTCCACGCGTTTTTGCGTTTCCTCATCGAACGTCACCATTTTTGGAGGCAGGGTCAGACGCTGAACGGGAAAAGTGCCGGCATTGATTTCGAAGGAACCCTCCGCTTTCCAACGGAACCATCTTTTCTCCGGCAGCGCGGCGATTTTCCAATCGCGCCGGCCCGGAGCCTCCTCCACATCGATCCCGGCTAAAGCCAAATAGACCGACGAACTGATTTCGGCAAAATACACCGGCTTGCCCGCAAGCTCGCCTTTCAACTCTTTCAATTTCTTGGGGCTCACGACGCGGATGACGAAAGCCTCTCCCTGAGTCACGGTTTGGGGCCAATCAACGGACAAGAATTTGCTTTTCCCTGCGGCGAACGAAGGTCTAAAACAACCGCACAGAACAAAAAGCATCAGCGTCCAAAACAAGGCCGGCCAAGTGTTGAAAATACGCACCAGCGAATTTTCTCTTATATCCGTTAAGCTTGGAAGGTGGCGAAAATAATCGCCCGGCGCTCCGTAAAGCTATGATCCTCTGACATGGAACATTTCGAACGCCTGCTCAGGCTCTTGGACGTTGAACGCGAGGCCGAATGGCAGGAGAATAAACGCGAGTTGGCGCGCTACCCGCTGGAAGTTCGCGAAGCCTTGGGTAAAACAGCCACGCGATTGACCTTCGCGGGCACGGATACCGGCGTCGGCAACTACCCTCTTCTTTCCCTGACGCGCCATTTGCGCGAAGGGGACCCGTCTCCTTTTCATGCCATGGACTCCGGCGATATCGTCCAAATCGTTTTCCCCGACGGCGCGGGCGTTTTAGACGGCACGCTGTATAAAGTCGAAGACGCGGCCATCACCATCGCCTTGAATAAAGAACTCCCCCGATCATTGCCTTCCGGGCCGTATCAAGTCGATCTTTTGGGCAGCGACGCCACGTACCGGCGCATGGCCGAGGCCCTGACCAGAGTCGACAAGGAACGCCTGGGCGTGACCGCCAGGCTCCGCGATATTTTCTTGGGCGATTTAAAACCGCGCATCGGCAAACCCGCCAAAGTGAACTTTTTGAATGAATCGCTTAATGAATTCCAGCGTCGCGCCGTGGAAACCGCGCTGGGCGCCCCGGAAGTCGCCATTATCCACGGCCCGCCCGGCACCGGCAAAACCACGGTTTTAGTCGAAATCATCCGCCAGGCCGTCCAACAAAAACTGCGCATCTTAGCCGGCGCGCCGAGCAATATCGCGGTGGACAATATTCTTGAAAAACTGCTCGCCTGCAAAATCCGGGCCGTGCGCCTGGGGCATCCGGCGCGGATTTCCGAAGCCCTGCGCCACGCCACTTTGGACGCGCTCATCGCGCATGATCCGGTTCAAAACGATGTCCGCAAAATGCGCCAAGAGTTCGACCGCATGAACAAGCGAGATACGCCCAGAGGCGATCTTTTCCGGCTTAAAAAAGAAATTCGCGCCATGGAAAAAGATATTTTCCGCTCCGTGCTGCGATCCGCGCAGGTCGTGCTGTCCACGCACGGAGGACTGAACCTCAATATGTTTCGCGAAAACTTCGATCTTGTGGTGCTGGATGAGGCTTCTCAATCAACGGAACCTCTATCCTGGATCCCCCTGGTCAAAGCCAAAAAAGCGATTCTCGCCGGAGACGTCTGCCAGCTTCCCCCCACGATTTATTCCCAAGAAGCGGCACGGGAAGGCTTGGCCGTGACGCTATTGGAGCGCCTCAAAACAACTCTGCCCAAAGGACTGCAAGCCCTGTTGCGCGTGCAGTACCGGATGCACGAAGCCATCATGGGCTTTTCATCGCAGCAATTTTATGAGGGGAAACTCATCGCCGATGAATCGGTTAAAACGCATCTCCTTTCGGATTTGCCCAATACCGAGGCCTCGGAACTGACCACGCAGCCCTTGATTTACATCGATACCGCGGGCGCGGGCTTTGAGGAAACCTGGAATGAGCTGTTGGAAAGCAGGGAAAATAAAGGGGAGGCTGATTTAGCGGTGCGCCTCTACCAAAAACTCCGGCTCTCAGGCGTCGAAGCCAATCAAATCGCCGTCATCACGCCCTATGTGGCCCAGGTGCGCCTGATCAAGAGCCTGCTCAAGGAACCGGGTCTTGAAATCGCCAGCATCGACGCCTTTCAAGGGCGCGAAAAAGAAGCGATTATTCTGTCCTTGGTTCGCAGCAATGATCAAAACGAAGTGGGTTTTCTCTCGGACACGCGGCGTATGAACGTGGGGATGACGCGCGCGCGGCGCTTGTTAATCGTGATCGGAGACAGCGCCAGCATTGCCGGCCATCCCTTTTACGCTCAATTTATCGACTATGCCGCCCGGCACGAAGCCCATCGCAGTTCCTATGAATGGTCGGGTCAATAAGCGCGCCCGGCGAGAAAATCAATGGCACGCTTCCATCCGGCCAAGGCTTGACGGCGCGCGCCCGCGCTCATTCTTGGGCTGAACATCCGGTCTTTTTTCCAAGCTTTTTTAATTTGGGACAAATTGGACCATAACCCGATGCCCAAACCCGCGGCAAAGACCGCGCCCAGGCTGGTTGTTTCGAGAAATTTCGGCCGTTTCAGTTCGACGCCCAAAATATCCGCCTGAAACTGCATCAACAAATTATTGGCCGCCGCCCCTCCATCCACGTTCAGGCTTTTCAAGGGCCGGCCGATATCGTTTTGCATGGCTTGAAGAATCCCGACATTTTGAAAAGCGATGCCTTCTAAAATGGCGCGGGCAATGTGCGCTCGCTCGGTGCCCCGCGTGATGCCCATCAACAAGCCTTTGGCCTCCGGCTGCCAATGAGGAGCACCCAGGCCGGTTAAAGCAGGAACAAAAACCACGCCCTCCGAAGAAGAAACCCGGCCGGCTAAGGTCTCGATCTCGCCCGCTTTTTTGAAAAGCTGGAGCCCATCGCGCGCCCATTGGACCGCGGCTCCGGCGATAAAAGCGCTGCCTTCCAGGGCATAGGTGTAATTCTTATCATCGAGCGCCCAGGCGATGGTGCTCAACAGCCGGTGCTTGCTGGCCACGGGTTTGGCGCCCGTGTTAAAAACAAGAAAAGCTCCGGTACCGTACGTGCATTTAGCCGAGCCTTCTTGCAAACAAGCCTGGCCCAATAAAGCGGCTTGCTGATCCCCCAGAACGCCGGCGATGGGAATGCCGTCCGGCAAACCGGGAGCATGGCGCGTTTTAGCGAAAACCCCGATCGAAGGCCGCAGCTCGGGCCAAATATTGTTCGGCACATCCAAAGCCGCGCACAACTCATCATCCCAATGATGCCGCGTCAGGTGAAAAGCCAAGGTTCTTGACGCATTGCTGGGCTCGGTCACATGCGCGCCGCCGGAAAGACGCGCGATCAAATAGCTGTCGATGGTGCCTGCGGCCAACCGGCCTTGCCGGTAAGCCCGTTTGATTTGAGGCCAGTGCTTGAACGCCCAGGCCGCCTTGGTCCCGGAAAAATAGGGATCGAGCAAAAGCCCGGTCTGTTTCTGAAAAAAGGGTTCGAGCCCCTTGTCTTTCAACGCCGTACACAAAGACGCGGTTCGCCGGTCCTGCCAAACAATGGCCCGGGCCAAAGGCTCCAAAGTTTTCCTGTCCCAAAAGCAGAGGGTTTCGCGCTGATTGGTGATGCCGATGGCCGCAATTTTTTTGGCATCGCGCCCACGCATGATTTTGTTGACGGTGCGGGCCACGGAATTCCAGACATCGTTTAAATCATGCTCCACCCATCCGGGTTTGGGAAAATGCTGCTTAAAATCCATATCCGCCATCGCCAGACGGTTAAGGTCTTCATCCATCAACAACACGGTGGAGCCGGTTGTGCCCTGATCAATGGCGAGGATATGATTCGTCATGAATTCATCGTAGGAAATAAGGGCTTAAAATTCCCAAATTTTTTTAATTTTGGCTAAACTACTGCCATGAAATCGCGCTCGAAATCGTTTTGTCGCCATTTAGGACTTCTGGCCGCGGCCTGCGCAACGCTGACTTATACCCATGCTTCCGCACCGGCCGCCAAAATTCTGTATCCGGCCGATCTCGGCCCGACTGAAATCGACGTTTCCCATTATCCACCGGAGCACCAAAAAACATACCGCGAAATCTTTTTAGAAGTCTTCGGCTTTTTCGGAACCGCGGCCCGGGTCATCAACTCGCCCTTAATCGAAGCGGACCCCAACCTGGAAAACGTCGAGAAAAGAAATCATCCTGAGTTTTCCGACGCGCAAATCGCGCAGTTCGTCCCGATGGGCTGGAAAAAAAGAGTGGAAGCCATCCGTTTAAAACCGCCTTGCTGCGGTGCTTGCCCTGTTTTAAGCCTAAAAGAAGCCAAAGCCTTACGGCAATTCTTGGTTTATGATTCGCTGGCCCGCAAAACCGGAGTCAATGCCGGAGCATGGATCAAGCACCGTAAAAATTTGAACGAACGGTTCAAAAAAGAATACCCCGACCGGTTTCGCGAGCTGCACGCAAATCTAAATCAAAATTAGGAGTTATCAAATGAATATTAATATCAGAAGTCCTTTGGCCGCATTCGCCGTCATTGCGTGCATCCTCGCCTTTGCCGCTGACGCGCCGGCTAAAACCGAAGAAACCATCGATGCCGAACTAACCTACGCGCCCCATGTTCCGGTCCCTATTGCCCGGAAAAAACCCGTGGTCGTTCGCGTCAAGTTGGAAACGCCGGAGGTCAAAGGCGTCCTCATGGAAGGTTTGGATCAGCCGACCGAATATATTTTTTGGACGTTCAACAGCCATGTTCCGGGCCCGTTCATCCGGGTTCGGCAAGGCGACACCTTGGAACTGCATCTGAAAAATCCCGCGGAAAGCACGATGAGCCACAACATCGATCTTCATGCGGTCACCGGCCCGGGAGGCGGCGCAGCCGTCACGTTGGCCAAACCCGGAGAAACCGTGGTCGCCCGATTTAAAATGATGCATTCCGGTCTCTACGTCTATCACTGCGCGGCGCCGCCGGTGACGGATCATATCGCCAACGGCATGTATGGACTCATTCTAGTGGAGCCGCCCGAAGGCCTGCCTAAGGTGGACAGGGAATTCTACGTGCTGCAAAGCGAATTCTACACGAAAGAAGAATTCGGCACCGAAAGGCTTGTCCAATACGACCGCGATAAAGCCGCCGAAGAAAAACCGACCTACGTGGTTTTCAACGGCCGCTACGGCGCCCTGACGGAGGACAACGCCCTGACCGCCAAAACCGGGGAAAAAATACGCCTCTTTCTGGGCAACGGCGGCCCCAACCTGGTGTCCTCATTCCATATCATCGGGGAAATCTTCGACCGCGTCTACAAAGAAGGCAGCATGGACGCTTCCGGGTTAAAAAACGTGCAGACCACGCTGATCCCGGCCGGGGGCGCGGCCATCGTGGAATTCGGCCTGGAAGTTCCGGGCAGCTACACGTTGGTGGATCATTCCATCTTCAGGATTGAGAAAGGAGCAGTGGGCATCATCAACGCGACCGGCGCCGAGGCGCCGCAAATCTATAAAGCCCTGCCGTAAATAAACGCTTCTTTCTGCGGCCGGCTCCAGCTCTTGATCTGAGCTTCACGTTTAAGGGCGCTGGAACGCTCGGGATGCGGCTCCTTCCAAAGCAATCTGATTGGTTTAAATGAGCGAGTGTAGCGAGCGCCTCGTGAAGATACGTGCTCTTGAAACCTACGCTTGATATCCGTCGTGATTCCCGTGTAAAAAGTATCGTTGGCGCATAAGGCGATATAAACGAACCACGAAGGCTTTAGTTTCGCTCTCTTCGCCATGGACAAGATGATAATATAGGTTAAAGATGCGCCTGCAAGAACATCATGAGTTGTCCCATCTTTTAATTTCTTCCCCTTTCTGGAAAGAAAAGCTCAACTGCATCGTTCATCCTTCCGCGGTCCGCATGGCGCATGATTTGGATCCTTCGGGAGCCCTGGGCATCGGCGCGGGCAACAATCCTTTTTGGAAAGGCTTCAAACACGCATACGGGGAAAAAGAGGCGACCGTCGATTTTTTGTTCCGGGTAAAAAAACAGCATCCGGAGAAAATCGTCTTGATCCAAGTCGGCGAATTCTACGAAACATGGGGGATCGACTCCGTCTTTCTCGTGGAATACTGCGGTTTAAACAGAATGGGCAAACGCGGGCCGCGAGCGGGCGCGCCCTTGGCCAATATCCAGGCGGTTTTAGACGGCTTGACCCAAGCCGGCTTTGCCGTGGTCGTGTGCGAACAAACCAACGATATCACGCAAACCGGCAGAAAAACGCGCTTTATCTCGGAAATCGTCACGCCCTCGTCGCCGGTGTACACCTACGGCTTGGCCATGAACAAAGACCGGGGCAACGCTTTGTTCCCCGATTGTCCACCGGAATTCGGCATTGCCGCGGACGCCAGGGGCATGATTGTGGTTGAGGTCAATCCCGATTTGCGCACACTCTGGACTTATGAAGGATTGACGCGGGAAGCCGCGTGCATGCGCTTGACGCGCTACGGGGGGCGTCTGGGCCGGATTTTCTGCCATGAAAATACGGATAAGGAGTTTCTTGAGCGCAGCGGCATTCATTATGAGCGTTTGATCAAAATTTCCGGGTATTTACCCAAGGATTTTTCCAAACGCGTTGAGGAATTGATCAAAATCGATTTGTCCTTGGATATCGAAACGCCCTTCATGCGGCTTCGGCCTCTTGAGGACCGGCCGGTTCAGGCGCCGCGACCGGTTTATCAGCGCACGGCCAATCAAATCGGCATCCTGCCCGAGCGCGGCATCCCGGATTTGATCGAACACATGCTGCCTAAAGGCAGCCCCGCGGCTGCACAAAACTTAATCCGCAATTTTTTGCTCAACCCTCCCCCAAAACAAACCGCGGATGAATTGCGCTTCACCTTAAACGCGATTTTGTCCACATGCACGTTTTTCAACGAATTTCCGATCTCCAACCCGGCGCGCTACGTCAAGACCCTCATTAAAAGAGAAGCCGGGCCGGATATCTTAAAAGACCTGCATAAACTGGCTCAGAATTTTCTCTCCTGCTATCAAATGGATTTTGCCGCGTCCATGCCGTCGGCTCTGTCCGTGATTTCCCATATTCTGTCCACGAAAATCAATGAAACCGCGTTAAAAGCGAGCGCGCGCGTGATCCTTGAAACGTTGGAACCCGTTCTTCCCCACGAAGACGACATCCCCTATGAACCGCGCCGCGAGGGGATTTCCGTAAATCTTTTCGAGACGGTTGAAGATGCCTTCAAAGGCCGGGTGGCTAAGACCGCGCATCCGGAAATTACCAAACTTTACGAGGCGGTGGAGCGCGCGGCCGGACGCTACGAAGAAGCCCTCGCCGAAGATTTGATTCCTGCCATCGATGCCAATCCCGCGCTGGCGCTCTCCTATGACGTTCACAATCTGGCTATTTGGCTGAGGGGTCCGGCGAACGCCGGACGGCTGATTCATCCTCATGACCGACACGGCAAACCGGTCAAAGACCGCTGGAGCACGGCTAAAGTTGAGCGCGCCCTTGAGGAATACAAAGAAAATGCCGAAAAAGCGCGGCTGGGCGTGGCCTTGCTCTTAGGCCAAATCTGCCAAAAACTCGCCTCGCATCATCCGGCCATCGTGCATCTGGCCACGTTCTCCAATTTCATGCGCACGCTGATCCTTCATGTCAAAGAGTGCCAGGCCAAAGGCTGGAGCCTTGAAGCGGGTTTCATTCGGCGGCCCGGAAAATCGCTTGTTGTGAAAAATTTTTTCCCCTATTGGATGAGCCCGCATGAAGCGGTGAAGAATACCTTAAGGCTTGAGGGCATCATGCTATTGACCGGGCACAATATGTCCGGGAAATCAACGTTGATCCGTTCCCTGGCTACGACCACGCTTCTGGCCGCATCCGGCTGGATGTTCCCCGCGGACAAAGTCGAGGGCTCGGATGAAATCGACGGCTGGTTCGTGCGCACCGGTGTTCAAGATGACCCGCAATCAGGCCTTTCCGCGTTCGCCGTGGAAATGACCGACGTTAAAATCGCCTTGCGCGACGCCACGGAGCACAGCCTGATTTTCATTGATGAGCTCGGCAAAGGCACGGAATCCAAAGCCGGACACGCCATCGCCGCCGCCGTTTTGGAGCACCTCAATCAACGCCAAGTCAAAGGCTTATTCGCCACCCACTGGCATGAGCTGTTCTTCAATCCAAAAATCAATCTTGAGGGCATCGGCCAATACTCGATGCAGGTGCGCCAAGGCGGCCCGACCTACAAAGTCGTTGCCGACAGCAGCTTAAGCTCCAGCGCCTTCGATACCGCCCTGAGATTGGGGATGGACAAAAAAATCATCGAACGCGCCATGGAAATTGCCGAGGGTTATTCGATGCATTTTAGCGGCAACTATTTAGGCGAACGCAAAGCGCCCTATGAAACAGCGCCCCAAAATAAAAAATTCTCCATTGAAAACGCCCGTTTGGCTTTAAGCGAAATCGCGGGCATCGCCGAGCCCGCCATCCACTATGTGGCTCCGGACGCGTATCCTCTTTTTAAAAATATGAACAGCAGCTGCCTTTATGTGCTGAAAACAAAGCAGGGGTTCTTCTACATCGGTGAAACGGACAACCTGATCGCGCGCATCAACGCCCATCGCAACAGCCCGGACAAAAAAGACGCGGAATTGATCTACGCCGGCGTGGCCGCAGGCAAAAGCTGCGCCCGGAAATGGCAGGCCCAACTGATCATGAAATTAAAATCCCAGGGCTTCCCCATGCTCTCCACCGATGACGCCAAGCAGCGCCATTTCAATGATTTGCAGCCCGCCTCTCTCTGATTTGAATCCGGCCGAAAACCTCCCCGGAATTCCCGGCAATTACGATAAAATCTCTCTTGTTGCTTGACATCTACTTGGTCCGCCGCTGCATCGAACTCCTTGAGGCGATCGTTAAGAATCGCGCGCTTCTTATCGGGCTTCCGGAAAAAGATCAAATCGCTCTGCTGACCGCGGCTGGGCGCGTTTCGCGCCCCACGCGCCTGGAAAAAATATTGCGGCGGCGGGCCTATCGCAGCCAAGAGCGCAAACGCATCAGAACCGAGGATCGTTTGCTCCTGGCTGAAACCCAGATACGCTCCCTACGCCGGGAGACGGTATTCGCCGCTCCGGCCAAGCCGACTCTCGATATCGGGCCGGCGCAGGATGGGCCGGCGCTTAACACCCCGCGCACCTGTTACGTTTGCAAGACAAAATTCGACAAACTCCATTTCTTCTACGACGCCATGTGCGGCCCCTGCGCCGAATTTAATTACTTCAAACGCTTTCAGACGGCGTCCTTAAAGGGAACAACGGCCGTTATTACCGGGGCGCGGCTTAAAATCGGGTATCAAGCTTCACTGATGATGCTGCGCGCCGGGGCCAAGGTTATAGCGACCACGCGATTTCCGCACGACGCCGCCCGGCGCTACTCACGGGAAAAAGATTTCGGGGACTGGAGCGCGAGGCTTCAAATCCACGGCCTTGACCTTCGCCACTCGCCCAGCGTCGAAATTTTCTGCCGCTACCTCGACAGCTCGCTTGAGCGCTTAGACATTCTGGTCAACAATGCGGCGCAAACGGTGCGCCGCCCGCCGGCTTTTTACCAACACCTGCTTGAATTCGAAACACCGGGGAACCCGGCCCTGGCCCAGGATGAACGGCGGCTGTTGCGCAATCACGAACACCTTAAAAGCCTGCTGGCCAACACACCGTCCTTGTTGCCCCAAGCCGGTCCGGTCGACGCCACCGGCATGGCAATCTGGCACCGCGGAGGCTTCGGCATCGGAGTTAGGGAGTCGGCCATGCTGTCTCAACTCAAATACAATTACGATGACGCCGACTTGGGATTAGAGGTATTCCCCCCGGGACGCACGGATGCCGACTTGCAGCAAGTGGACCTGCGTAAAATGAACAGTTGGCGCATGCCCTTGGCCGAAGTGCCCACAGCTGAAATGATCGAGCTTCAACTCATTAACGCGGTCGCTCCCTTTATTCTGTGCTCAAAGCTTAAGCCCTTGATGCTGCGCCAACCGACATGGGAAAAACATATCGTCAATGTCTCCGCCATGGAAGGCAGCTTCTCGCGGCACACCAAGACGGACAAGCACCCGCACACGAACATGGCTAAAGCCGCGCTGAACATGCTGACTGTAACCTCAGCCGCGGATTACGCCAAGGACGGCATCTATATGAATGCGGTTGACACCGGCTGGGTCACCGATGAGGACCCCGCCCATTTGTCGGCGCGCAAGCAAGAAGAGCACGGATTCGAACCCCCGCTGGATATCGTCGATGGCGCCGCCCGCGTTTGCGATCCATTTTTTTCAGGACTCCTGGAAGGCCGCCACCTCTGGGGAAAATTCTTCAAGGACTACAAGCCGACCAATTGGTAAAAATTGATCTGCCCAGGAATTCCCCTGTCAACACCAGGGAGACCTGGACGACAGTTCCTCACTGGGGCGGACATTCCACTGCGCGGGTTTAATGTTTTCCTCGCAGATAATTTGAAGTCCGCAGTCCTCGTAGCGCACGATGAATCGTGAAAACACCTGTTTTAGACCAATTGTCAATCGCGATCGGTCATCGTGTTTAACAGCCGGCGTCAAGTCAGATTTGAAAAGGACATCATAAACGGCGTCTACCAAGCGACCCAGCAGATCTTCCAATGATTGATCGTTCTTAAACCTCAATTGATATAGCTCCATCAGTGGGAGCCTTCTTTTTCTTCTTGAACTTCCCAAACAGTCAATATCGGAAATAAACGAGTGAGCACCAAAAAGAATAAACAAAATCCCGCAAACCAACCTGCCGTAATCGTCCACTCCACCCAACTTGGATTATAGTGGCCGATGCCCCATGAAAGGTAGGGCCTCGCTCCGCTGGGGACAACAATGGTATAGCGTTCCAACCACATCCCGATGTTGACTGAAATTCCTGCGATAAGAAGGGCCGTAGTAATACGCCAGCGGCTTAAGGCCAATAGCGGCAACGGGATGAACAGGCAAAAAGTCAGCATGCCCCAGGTCGGCAGCCAGAATTCGCCGGTAAGCTTGGCCCAAAACACCTCCATCTCCGCCGTATGCCGGCCGTAATACGTGGTCAAAAATTCGACCAGAGTGAAATAAGCCCAGAAGCAGGCCACGGCCAGAAAAAACTTCTTCAAAGGCGCCAAGCGCTCCTCCGTAATAATCCACTCAAGATGAAACCACCGGCGTACTAGAACGATAATCGCAGCGAGACCCCCCAAGCCCTGGAAAGCTGCCCCAACCACGAAATAGGGTCCAATCGCGGCGCTATGCCAACCTGGCTTTGTAGTCATTCCGAAAATGAACCCAACGTTCGTATGCACGGAAATAACAAGGGCCAGGAGCAGGATGGATAAGACCGACATCAGTTGATGATGCAACCGCTTCTGCTGCGGGGTCCCTTGCCAGTCGAGCGCCAGGAGCCGGTAAAAATGCGAGCGCCAGGCAGCTAGTCCTGTCAAGCGGTCCCGGCAAAGCGCGATATCCGGCACCAAAGCTATGTAAAAGTACAAACAAGACATGAGGAGATAGGTGCTGATGCACAGGACATCCCAAAGGATGGGCGAGGTGAGGTGCGGATACAAGATGACGTTTAAGAACCGGTCCGGCCGGCCCAGGTCCACGATGACGGAGCTCGCAGCAAAAGGAAGGCTCGCAATAGTGATGCTTTCAGCGACCCGCGTAAAAGGCGTTCTCCAGGCCGCGTCAGTGATCCTCAAGATAGCCGAGATGAGCGTTCCGGCGTGCGACACGCCGATGAAGAACACGAAGTTGACGATGTATAACCCCCAAAACACGGGAACATTGAGGCCCGTTACCTTGAGACCATTGATGATCTGCCACGCCCAGGCCGCGACACCGGCTAAGAACACCGTAGCAAGTATGGCCGTCGTCGCGTAGAAAGCCGTGGTTGGCTCATTTGTTATCGGCTTTAACACCTCCGATTCAACGTCGTGCACTTCCTCAGGCTGGGGCACAGGCCAGGAAAATCGTACGTTTGAATTTTTAAGCTCCTTGTCCATCAATTCGCTCATCACCCCTCCTTTAGATAGACGACCTTCGGATGGGTGCCGAGATCATCCAGTATCTTGAATGCGCGATGACTGGAAGCTAGCCTCGAAACGGCGCTGTTGAGGTTATTAAGGTTCCCAAACGTAATGGCCTGGGCCGGACAAGCCGCCTGGCAGGCCGTCACATAGTCTCCCTCCTGAATATCCCGGCCCTCCTCTCTGGCCGCATCCTTGGCTCTTTGAAGGCGATGGTGGCAAAAGAGACATTTTTCTACGACTCCCTTGTCGCGTACGGAAACATCTGGGTTAAAGGATTGTTCCACCTCTTTTGGCCATTGGGACTTGCCCCAATTAAAAAACTTGCAGGTATAAGGACAAGCATTTACGCAGTAACGGCAGCCGATACAGCGGTCATAAACTTGACCCACGATCCCCTCAGGATTAATAAAGGTGGCCGAGGTGGGACAAACCCGAGTACAGGGAGGGTCATCGCACTGCTGGCAGGGCATGGGAATTAAACTTTGACGCACGCGGGAACCCTCTGACTCCGTCTTAGGGAGAATCTTGAGCCATCGGATGATCCTTCCCATAGCAGCTTCCTCAGGGCTTCCTAACATCTGGTTGTTCTCCACGGAGCAGGCCACAACGCAGCTCTGGCAGCCTGTGCAGCGGTCAAGGTCAATCACCATTCCCCAGCGGGGATGGCCTCTTGAAGCAGCGTGTTCATTGCTATTGAATTCGAACGTAAAGCCGCGACTGACCAATGCCGCGAACGAACCCATAGCAGCCAAAATCGTCTTAAGGAAATTTCTTCTATCTAATATTTCAAGCGCCATAAACTTTTACCCGAGCTCTTTGCCAGGCAATTTGGCCCGACACATCCATCTCGCTGGAGAGAAGCTCTCCGGGATTGCTTCCGATCCCCCGGGCATAGCGCCCCAGGGCCGTATGACCCAAGCCAAATGGAACGGATACCGTATCCTCTCGGATGCCTTCATAGAGTCTGGCGCGCGCTTTGATCTTGGCGGCCAAAGACTCCACCCAAATCTCCTGTTTGTCAGCAATACCCAATCTTTTTGCCGTATAAGGATGAATTTCCACCCAGGTCTCCCACTGCTCGCCAAGATGCGCTCCAGCTAGGCTGTGCAGATAAGGGAGATGTGCCCCCTCCCCAAAAGAATAGGCCATGGGAACGTGAATATAAAGCCTAAGAGGATGAGAAGGGTCTTGAGCCCCCTCAACCACCGATGTCAGAGCCTCAGAGGCAAGCTTGATTTTTTTTGATCCGGTTTTTATGGTGGAGGCGATGTTAGCGATCTCAGCTTGATATTCCCACCAACCACCTTTTTTCATAGGCTCGTCCGCTCCGGCTTTTTTGACAGCTTTTTGAAGGCTCTCCACGAAGGTCTCCCAAGGGAACGCCGAAGCAAATCTTTGCCCCAAGGATTTAGCCAAGCCCAAGATAAAATCTCCATGATCCCCAGTGTTGTAAATCGGGTCAATCACCGGAGGTGCGAAGCTGATCACTCCATGACCCTCAAGGGTGGGTGAAAACCCATACTGCCAAGCCTCCAGGGAGTGATGAGGAGGGAGCACAATATCCGCCATTTGAGATGACTCATCCAAAAAAGATGAAAAGCTGATGATAAAGGGAATCTTTTCCATAACCTTTTTCCATTGGGCAGGTTGGGGGCTTAAAAATACGGGATTGACTCGTTCCATCCAAAGAATCTCGATGGGGCTCGAGGAAGGCGCAAGGATGGCCTCAGGAATTCCGTCAAGAGACGCAATGGGTTCGGTCTTGGGTTTAGGAATTGATAGGGGAGGCAAGGTTAATTGATATTTTTCGGCTTCCGTTGCCAATATTCCGCGCTTGACTCCAATCGAACCTACAAGGGCGTTTAAGCTGTGAACGGCGATTTGGTTAAAACGGCTCGTGCGGCAGGTAATGGCCAAAGCAGGACGAATGGAAGCCATTTCATGGGCGATCTGAAAAATCTGGTCGGTCTTAATCCCAACGATCTCGGAAACCTTTTGAGGCTCATATTCCTTAAGAACCAGTTTTTTGAATTCCTCAAAACCAGATGCCCATTGAACGATAAAATTTTTGTCGTAGAGGTTCTCTTGAATCAACACATGGGCCACGCCCAGCGCAAGAACTCCCTCGGTATCGGGCTTGATGGAAATCCACTCGTCAGCCTTGCTGGCGGTGACGGAGAGCCTTGGTTCTATCTGAATCATCCTGGTCCTTCTCTCTAATCTTGCGCGCCGAAGCAGGCTAAAGGCCCTTTGCGCCTCGACCGGAGAGAGAAAAGATTGGAGCCAATCCCATCCGAAAGAAACAACAAGATTGGCGTTGGCGAGATCATAAAACAATCCCTCGGAGGTTCCGTGCATGGTCTTAAACGCGTCCAAAGGCCCTGTTGCCAAAGGCCAATTCCATTCCCAGAAGTTGGACGTGCCAAAAATTTGGGCAAAACGCTTCTGAATTTCGTGGCGGATGTCCCTTATGGGAGCGGCTAGCATGGCCAACGCTTCGGGTTTACCGCGACGAATTAAATCGAAAAGCTTGTCATGAAGAATCTGATGAGCCTCATCCCAGGAGATTCTCTCCCATTGGCCAGAGTCTCTCGGTCCCGTCTGACGCATAGGCGAGCGCAACCGGTCCGGATGATAGAGATCCTGAAGAATAGCCCCTCCCTTCGGGCAATGCGCCCCTTGGCTTATGGGGTGCCCCTGCATTCCAGCGACCCCAACGGGACTACCATTGACCACCCTGATTTGAAGCATGCAAAGCGCAGGGCAGAGCTTGCAGACGGCAGGCTTATAGACCTCAGAATCAAGATAGGGCAGGGGTTTTTCTTTTGGGGTCAGGACCTTGGCCTTAACAACCTTGGGCAGAGCCAGTCCTGCTCCCAAAAAACCGGCCCACTTAAACAAATTTCTGCGTGAAATTTCCATATCCATTTTTTACTCTCGCCTATTTGTGGCACGCCATGCAATCTGTCGTTACCCTTTCCCTCCTGTGGCATTCCATACATCCCTCCATCTCAAGAGGCACCGCCTGCCTGGCAACTGGCCTTTCCATTTTTCCGATATCACCGTGGCAAACCTTACAATCCAATTTCCCCATCTCCACGTGGCGTTTGTGGGAAAACCGAACATGCTGGGGCGCCTTGTAAATTTTTTTCCACGGGATCGTTTTCATTTCTTGAATATATCCCTCAAGAGTTTTTGGGGTCTTGGGGCTCGCTTGGCCAGGTTGATGACATAAGGCGCAGATGGGGGTGTTGGGAACGCTGGCGCGGATCTCGTCCTTGGCCCCTACATGGCACGCATCGCAGGCAATCCCAAAATCAACATGTTTTTTGTGGTCAAAGGGGACAGGCTGAGAAACCTCCCATCTCTGGTAGGTCCACCACCCCGACGCGATAAGCACAAGAACGACGGCTAACCAGCCAAGCCAGCCGTACAACTCTTCCTTGGACACCAGGCCTCCTTAAACCCCTTGGATGCGATTTTCAAATAATCCTACTTCGCCGTCTTTTCCGATTCTTTTTCTGAAGGCGCCATATTTTTGGGTCCAGCAAACTCCTTGGCCAAGGAGGTCAATCCTGACATGGCTCCTAGACCCATTGTTTCTACCGCGCTGGAAGGCACAATCACAACCGTTGAATTTTGGCGCATCCCCTCCAAAAGAATGTTCATCGCCCGCAGATGCAGGGCCACCGGGGTTTCCGAGTAAGCTCTGGAGGCTTGCCTGAACTTGTCGGCTATCTGAAGCTCCGAGTCTCCCAGGATTAAGCGCGCCTGACGTTCTCTTTCGGCCTGAGCCTGCATAGACATGGCATTTTGAAGAGCCACGGGAATTTTGACGTCCCTGATTTCTACGGAAAGCGCTTTAATTCCCCAAGATTCCGTGCGCTCATCAATCATCTGGCATAGTCGGGTGTCAATTTTTCGTCGTCCCACCAGCATCTCGGCCAAGTCTGTTTCGCCGATGATGTCTCTCAATGCCGTCTGAGAAGACCAGGAAATCGCTTCCCGATAATTTTCCACTTCTAAGGCCGCTTTCATAGGATCTACCACTCTCCAAAAGAGCACCGCGTCCACATCTACGGGAACGCTGTCTTTAGTTAGCGTTTGCTCTGCAGCAAACGGTGTGGTGACCGTTCTAAGATCAATCCAGTATGGAATCGTGTCAAAAAACGGCAGGATTCCAAAAAGACCCGGGCCGCGCATGCCTTGAAACTTACCCAGCCTCAAGATCACGGCCTTCTGCCACTGGCGGGCAATACGCACCGATAAGACTATGGTCAGGCCTATGATTGCCCCGGCAATCGCCAACAAAGGATTGCCCAACCGAACGCTGGCGAATCCCCCCAAGGCCGCAAAGGCCACGAACAGACTTAGTGTCAGTGGATGAATACCCATGTCTAACTCCTCCTTTTTTTGTTTTTCAGATTCACAAAATATTGTTTCTCTCTCAAGGTTCCTCTTCCTCCTTCTCCTCTTTCTCGCTCACTAGAGAAGGTTTGAGACTGAAAAGATATTGGGCCATCGCGTCTACTTCATCTTCAGAAAACGCTTCCTTCCAGGAAGGCATGTCAAGAATTGGCTCCGGGCCACTTTCTTCAACCTTGGCAGGATGAGCTCCTTTGAGGAGCTTGCCCTTAAGGTCACTAAACGTAAAGGCATCGGCCAGGTCGTAGAGGTTGGGAATTACACCGTCCGGATCGGCGTTGGGATTTTTAACCCCTCCTTCGCCGCTGGGCCCGTGACAGACAGCGCAGCGAAATTCCCGATAAAGACGACGTCCACGGGCCGTAGGGGAATCCTCTCCATCCGCCGCAAGTCCGGGAACTGATGTAAACTCTTTTTCAGTAGGCTGGATTGCCCAAAGAGGGCTCCATAGTCTCGCGCGGTAGGCTAAAAAACCGTAGAAGGAAAACAGATTGGCTCCAATAAAAACCACAAGAAAAACGAGATTGCGCGCTCCTTTGTCTCTCACTGGCCATTTTTCTTTTCGGCTTCTTCCTTTTTCTCTTCCTCGCTTGGGCTTTTAGCCTTCTTCTCGCTGAGTTTTTTTTCAATCAGGTCTTTTTTGCGAACAGAGGAGTCGTATTTCAAAAATTCAGTGATTTTTTTGACCACTGCGGGATTACTAAGCCCAGAGCGCTTCTTTTTAGACATTTTTTTGACATAAGGTTCCCATTCCTCGGGCAAGGCATAGGGAGAATTAATGGCGCGGGCGAGCGTATGGCATTTGGAGCATTTGACGGAAAAAGTCTTGTAGTTTTCCTGCTGCTCCTTAGGATAGCTAGAAACATCAATTTCCGCCGGGCCCTTATCCCAAGGAAACTCTTTTTCACTCGCGTCTTCTGCTGCCTTGCCTTTTTCTTTTTGGGTTTTCTTTTCCGCTATGACATTAACGGCTGTGAAACTAAAAACGAGCAGCAGTCCTACGCTAAAGACTAATGTTTTTTTCTTCATGTTCCCTCATCCTGCGCGACCGTTCTTAAATCTTTGGCGGCTGGCCCCGTGTCTATGAGTCGAAAGACACCTGGCTTGCGGCGTGCGCTAAAAGAGCGCCTGGTCCCCCGACCTAAAAGAGAACCAGATTAACCGCACGACACCAGCCGCCTTCACCTACTAGAGTAAGGAAGTAGATCTTCTATCTAGAACCCAACCTCAAACTGCATTGTCCAGCGCGTGTCCTTTGTTCCCTTGATGCCTGCTGTTTTATCAGCCAGTTCGTCGTAGTATTCCAGAAGGCCCCGGACATTTTCCATAGGGTAATAGGAGAGATTGGCAACAAGATGGTCTTTGGTATTGTTGGTAATTTTATTCTTGGTGCGATCAAAACGCGCCAAGGGCACGATCCAAGGACGCTCATCTTTTTTGACCGTATAGAACGCCTCAAGATAGTTCCCGGTGTTCTTTGAATTAAGAGCCGAGGTCGCGATCGTTTCGTTTTTGGTGTTGACCAAAGCTCCGCGAACTCCCAGGCCCATAAGCTCAACTAAAACATCCACTGCCGAGTCTGACATCTTGTTGATTCCGACACCCGATAAGTTCTTGCTTGTGAGATCTTCTTTGCCGGTGCGAAGGAAACCGCCGACCGCAATACCCTTAAGGGTATCGGCCACCAGCCTGAAGTTGTAGTTGGGCGGACCATAACCCTCTTGGGCCGTAGTTCCAGCCGTCGCGGCGCCCATTCCTCCGCCAAGCGCAGCAGCGTAGCCTAGAGCGCCTAAGCCCTCTTTACTTAGCTCGCCCCCCAAAGACAAGAACTGTTGGTTCAGCATCAGCAGCTCGCGAGCATCGCTTGCGCGCCTTGTGAAGCCGCTGTGGGCAAGTGTCTGGTAAGAATCCATGCGGTGCAGAAAATCGCCATATCCAGCCACCACGTTGAGATAGGGACTGGGATGATAGCCCACGGAAAGATCTCCGAACTCAGGTTCAAACCCGGTTCCGTGGTCATCTTCAGCCTCGATCTCCATGAAATAAGAAAAACCCTTGGCAATGCTTCCATCAGCCACAAAGAGCTCTATTTCATGAAGGGCTCTATTCTGAGCCTGCCGGGGCTTTCCTCCCGATTTCTGCCTATCTAAGGGCCGCGCTTTGACAAGCCCGCCCCAAGGAAATGTGCTCGGCAGGAACATATCGCTCGCTTCGATTTTCGCGCCAGCTTCCTTGGCTCTTTCGCGGACATACCCATTGTTTTTGAATTCGCGGCCGTAGTCATTGAGCAATGGAAAGGCGCTGTGGCACTGGGAACAGCTGATGCCGTACTTGCGCGCATATGCCGGCACCGCCTCCGCCTGCCCAATGCCATTAGGACGCACGGGACACAACCCTTTGATGCGATGCACGATCGGTGGTATCACCCACAAGGCTGCCAGCAGCATCGCCACCACGCCAAGCAACCTTACATGAACGTTGACTTTCTTCATACTTTCTTTACCTCCTTGCTTAAGTAGAGAAATCCTTTTTTTGTTTTTTAAGCGCGCTCTCCACAATTGTCCTCATCTCGGTGATCGAAATGGGTTTTGTCAAAAGATAAAAAATGCCCATCTCCAAACATTCTCCCGCTTGTTTTTGCTGAGTTTCCGAGACCACCACAATCGCGGGTATACGGGGCCTCATTTTGCGAATTACGCCCAAGCAAGCTAAACTCATGGTTTCTCTTGAATTGATGTCATAGATGAGGACATCGGGATACTCTTCAAGAATCTTGATCTGCGCCTCTTCGCTCGTGTCAGCATATAGGACATCTGCCGATTCCTCTAAAGCCTCTACAATCTGTTGATGAATTTTTTTATCCGCTGAGGCCACCAAAATCCGACTCTTGGGCACAGATGTCATCTCACTGAAATAGGCAACAATATGGCCATCTGCTTTTGAAAAAATAAAAGGAGTTTCCCTCTGGAGAAAAACCACAAGGGTCGATGGCATTCCAACTTTCTTGAAAAAATTTTCCAAGAAACTTGGAAATTCAGTTCTGAAAAGATTGCGGATCGATGTGGTGTTTTTTAAGGTACCAATAAAAATTGCTTAAGGGGAGATTGGCCGCCTCGGCCGCGACTTTCGCGTTGCCTGAATATTTTTCAAGGAGAGATTCAAAAAAGTCCGTTTCAAAAGCGTGAAGGGTTCTCTTTTTCAACATGGAAAAGCCTTCTCCATCGGCGGACGAATCAAGATCGGTTCCCACTAAAAATTCGGGAAGATCGCCGGCTTTGATGGCATCTCCCTCGCAAAAGACTGCGGTTTTTCTAAGAATATTTTGGAGTTCCCGGATATTTCCCGGCCAACGATAATGACAAAGGATTTCCAGGGCTTCCTCCTCGACATGCAAAACATTCTTGCCCGCCTCCCTGGAGAACTGCGGGAGAAAGTGTTGGATTAAAAGGGGAATGTCCTCGCGCCGTTCTCTTAAAGGCGGAGCGATGATGGCAACGACATTGAGGCGCCAGTAAAGATCCTCACGGAACCTGCCTTCTCGCACCTCTTTAGCGATATCTCTGTTAGTTGCCGCTATCACGCGAATATCAACGCCGCGAAGCTGATTACCACCTACTCTTCGAGTCTGTTTTTCCTGAAGGGCTCTCAACAGTTTAGCCTGAAGGTTGACGGGAAGCTCGCAGACCTCATCCATGAAAAAAGTGCCGCCATCGGCAAACTCCAGAAGCCCTGGGGCCGCCCTTGCGGCATCCGTATAGGCTCCTCTCTCATGCCCAAAGAGCTCGTTTTCCAAAAGGTTTTCGGGAATCGCTCCGCAATCCACAGGGACAAAATGCCCCCTCCTGCCTGATTGAAAATGGAGCCTCCTGGCGATGAGTTCCTTGCCTGTTCCGGATTCCCCTAAAATAAGAATCGAGGCATTGGTTTTAGCCACCTTGTCCGCCATCTCCAAAATTTTCCCAATGGCCGCGCTCTGGCCAATGATTTCAGCGGGCTTGTAACGCATCTCCACATGGCGGGTTAGGAGATGATTTTCCCCTTTAAGTTTCTGCTCCTCCAATGCCCGTTGAATTTTACGCTTCAAATCCTCCGGATGAAAAGGCTTGATCAGATAATCTAAAGCTCCCAAGCGCAAGGCCCCAACAGCGGATTCCACCTCTGGGTACGCCGTCATAAGAATGACCGGCAAATCAGGATTGGTTTCCTTGATAGCTCTTAGCAGCTCTATGCCGCTTAGCTTGGGCATTTTGATATCCGCCACAACCAAGTCAAAGTTTTCTTTTTTGAATTTCTCAAGCGCTCCCAAGGCCTGGTTTTCTAAAACAACGGAAACCCCGTTTCCTGAAAGTATGGCCTCGCAGGTAGAGAGCATATCCGGCTCGTCGTCCACGATAAGAATCCTGCTCATGACACCGCCGTCTCTGCATTGGACCGAAGGACTGATCCCTGACCAGCAGGGAGCAATAAGCCATCCCCTGAAGTTGGGACAGGAAACACCACCTTAAATGAGCTTCCTTTGCCGCGGCTACTTTCCACTTTGATTTCCCCGCCCAATGCTTTAACAAGGGAAAGGCTGATGGGAAGCCCAAGGCCCGTGCCCTGATCGCGGGTTTTCGTTGTAAAAAATGGCTCAAATAATTTCTCCATGTTCTCTTGAGAAATACCCTCTCCGGTATCTGCAATCACAGTCTCAATCGAGCCATTAGACGCCTGGGTTTTCGCTGTAAGCACCCCTCCGCGGGGCATAGCATCAATGGCATTGTTAATGAGATTTAAAAAGACATGGACAAGATCATTGAACCGGGCTTGTATCTTGGGAATCGAGTGATCCAACATTCGCTCCAAAACAATCCCCTTCTGTGAAATTTTCGGTTGGGCAATGGAAAGGGCTTCCGAAAGCGCCTGATTTAAGTCTACCGCGCTCTTGATTTCGGGAAGCGATTTGGAAAAACCCAACAGACTTTGAACAACCTTTCCTACTCGCTCGGATTGGCGGTCCACGATCTCCAAAGTTTCTTTAAGAAATTCAGGATCAAAAGAATCAAGAGATCCCAAGCGCGCCAGCTTCGCCCTGGTGGAGATGATGCCAATAGGGTTATTGATCTCGTGGGCAATATAGGCAACCAGATGGCCTAAAGTGCTTAATCTTTCCGTTCTCAGAAGCTGGCTCTGGCTTTCGCGGAGACGATCCATGATAGTGGTGATAAAGTAAGTGGTCACCAAAATCAGCGCGACAAAAGCTCCTGAAATTCCCGCGACAAAGGGACGTTTATGGGCAGCATGAGACACCAGGCCGTCTGCCGTTAAATTCTCATGAGGAAAAAGAGAAAGGGTATAGTGCTCCCAGAGATAAAGGTGCTCCCCGAACGCCATAACGAGAAAAAGGGCGATAGTTCCCGCGCTGACCAGATAAACCTTTTCCCTTGGCACCAGCACGCCGGCAAGAATGACGTGAAACACATAAACGACGAAAAGAGGGTTCTCGATTCCCCCTGAGAAATGAAGAAGATAGGTGAGAATTGCTATATCTAAAGCGATCTGCCACAAGAGCATACTGCCGAGATTCTTTGTCCTGTTTCTGATCCTCAAAAAGGCAATATTGGCTAAAAGAAGAACCGCGATCCCCAGCCAAAGAGGACCGGTGACCTCATGGGGAAGCCACTCCAACACATGCCGGCAAAGAAACACCGCGGTCGCCGCTCCTACGATCACCATCCAGCGCAGATTGATAAACCATTCCACGGCTACATCGGGCTTTTCAAAAGCCAGAGTTCCAAAATCAGACGAAACTTTTCTGAATGTTGGAGCGTTTGTCCCTCTGGTCAGGTGCCATATAGTCAAACCCGAAACCAGCAAGGTCGAGCCAATCCCTCTGACAAGATGAAGAAATCGGATTAAGCGGGCATCCACATCTTTCAGCCAAACGCGTTCTATGATCTCATAGCTGCCGAAAACAAAAACAATGATAAAAAGAGCTAAGCACGCAAAGTTCCAGTGGCTTAAGGTACGATTGAAACGTGTTTCCTTTTCCGAACAATTTTGAACCGCACCTTCTAATTTTAGAGGGTCTTTTTCCAAATTTTGCGTCTTACAACTGTGCATGGCCAGGCTGGAGGACCGGAGCCCAAATCTACTTTTCCGTATCTTGGGTCGTTTTCTCAATCTCCTGAGTTGTTTCCCTTAGCCCTTCTTTGAAAGACTTAAAAGCGCGGCCCAGGCCTTTAGCTGCCTCTGGGATGCGCTCTGGCCCAAAAAAAAGAAGGGCCACGGCAGTAATCAAGAAAACCTCCGCAAACCCTAGGTTTGGTAACACTATAATTTACCTTTAGACTTTGTATGCAACAATTTTGCCATCCATAAAACGACAATTTTTAGGCTGTTTTGTTGCATAAAAAAATCAAAAATGGTCATCAATAACCGATTAATTAGTTGCCTCTTGATTGGCTCCATGCTCTGGATAAATTCCAGAGCCTGCCTGATATCAGAGAGCGTTTGCCAACAAAGGGTTGTGCCGCCTTGCCATTCATCGAAAGATACGGGTCATTCTAAAAGCCATTGTTGTGAAGGTGCCCACTTGGCTGCGGCCAATCTTCCTTCTTTTGAGCGCGTGTCTTCGCCGGCTAAGCTCTTTAGCTCCATCGCATCGGATTTTATTTCCGCATGGACACCGATATTGGTCCCAATGGGGGTTCCCTCATCCCCAGGCCAATTTGTTTACGAATCTCCTCCCCTGGGCTATTCGCCTAACCGTTCCCCTCCTGTCTGTTGAAAAGTAGCCGCTTGGGTAAAGCGGCGCGCTCCATTACTCTGTAGAAAGAAGATAAGGAGGATAGGTGAAAAAACTGATTTGGATTGTTGCGATTCTTCCCTTGGGCGGATGCTGTATGCTGCCCATGATGGGCATGCATGGCGCGGGGCACGGCGGACATGGCGATCATCAAGAGGTTGAAACATTCGCTTGCCCTGTCTGCAAAATGGACTTAAAGGTTTCAGATTCAACCCCTCGCGCCACCTATCAGGGCAAACTCTACTATTTCGATAGTGAGGACCATCTTAAAGAATTTTTCCAAGACCCTCAGAAATACCTTCAAGAGGGCAAAGATTCCTCTGACCACAAAAACCACGGGGAACACTAAAATGATGAGTGGCATTGGCGCGATTGCAATGGTGGCGGCGATGGCTATCGGTCTTCTGATCGGAAGAATTAAGTGGATCGGTGGCAAGAGCTCCCATCGGCCCAAAGAAATTAAGGTTTCTTGTCCCGTATGCCGGACAGAAGTTAAGGCAAGTTCTTCCACTGCTCAGGCTACCTTTCAGGGAAAGACATTTTATTTTGCGAGTGAAGAACACGAAATGCTATTTCTTAAGAATCCTCAAATGTATAAGACAGAGAAACCATGAAATTTCCACAAGCCAGGTTTTCCATTCTGGCGGCGATGACTGTGCTGGTAAGCTTAGGCGTTGCGGCCTTGGCCCAAGAACACGAGGGACATCATAACCATCACGACATGGCGCCCGCGCCATCTACGCCAACTCCTCCAGTTGAAGATCAAGGTGGACATGACCGCCATGCTCCGCCGACAACGCCAGTTCATCCACCCAATTCTCCTGGCCGCAATCATGGAGATCATAACCAACCTCCACCAACAACTCCTGACGATGAGTCTTTAGCCAAAGAGTTTGAACTGGAGCTTCCAACTTGGCGCGGTTTGATGCGGCTGGGATTTACCGCCCAAGCCTGGAGGACAAAATCTCAAGAGGATAAACAGACGCAATTGAACGATTTTGCCCGCAAACGCGGCCAAGCCGCGCAAAAGGCCCAGCATTTACTGATATCTGACTCTCAAGCCAACTGCGATGAAATTCGCTTTTTAAGAACCTACTTGGGCGATGATTTAATCAAGCCTATTCTGATAAGGCATGAAGAAAGCCAAGCCCACTTGGCGCACCAGCACCCAGCCAAGCCTCCTTCCCCTCCCCAAGAAGGCAGCCAGCGCCCTATGGAGCGGCTTATTAAAGACATTGCTCTATGCCGGATTTATTGGGACAGCCCAGGGAAACCAACAGGACCTACGCCTCCTCCCGTTAAGGTGCCGCATGATCACGAAGGGAGTGGAGGGCATAATAGCCATTCCCCGGGGGCGTCTCCTGGTCATGAAGTTTCTCATCGCGGAGATGGTCCTGGCGCAGGGCATCATGAGGGCCACGGAGGAAGAGTCGGCCATGCCGAAGAATCCCATCCTAGCGACGGTCATGACGATTCCTCCGGAGGCGTTCACAGTGGAACAGGGGGTGCATCCCATGCTCACGCAGCCTCTTCAAAAGGCTCCAGTCATCACGCCAAAGAAGAAAAACATCGCAAAAGTCATGCATCCGGCGACCCCTTAATGCATGCTGTTCATCAGCCGAGCGGAGGCGCCGCTGACCAAGATAATCATGAAATGATCAACCAATCTGGTCACTCCACGCATCACAAAGCCAGACATGAAGATTCCGAGCGCCACGCTAGTCGTAGCATGCAAACCCATCAAAAAAATCACATGAGTCATGAGGAAAACGGGGATGCCTTGTCTCATGCAAACCATGAACATGCTACCGCTATCCATTCCGAAGCGCATAAACCAATGGCTACGGCGCATCATCATCCCCCGGGAGAGGTTGGGTTCGATAACGCCGCCTTCAATGCGCCAGGCCGTCATAATCACGGTGTTTCAGGCGGTAGTTTGACTGAATCCACCCACGATGCCCATACGCCGGAAATTCACCATCACGATCATTCGGCGCATCAAGCTGAGGCCAAACCTCATGCCAGCCGTGAAAATCCTGGGTCCAATGCAGATTTCGATTCAGCCGAAAATTCAGATAACCATAGCCAGCAAAGCCTTGCAGAATCAGACGCTTCAGGGCCGGTAAAATCTTCCTTGGCCTCAAAAACAGATGACAAAACAACCGATTGGCCCTGGAGGCCAGTCGGCTTGGTTTTGGCCAGCGCGGGGTGCGCGGTTTGGCTCTGGAAACGGCTATCTAGCAAGCCGCAAGCATCGCGGCTTGCTATAAAAGACCCCGTCATTAACAGGGGTTTCAAGGAGGAAACCAACCATGCTCCAGCAAACAAAAATAAGAATGTTGTCCAGCGCGACGCTGTTGGCAGCGGTTCTGGCATTAGCGGCGCTCGCTGAAACTGGCGCGCCTAAAGAAAAGCCGCGCCCGCATCCTGTCTGCCCCATGAAAGTTGAAGGGGCGGATGTTCGCGTAGACACCATTGAATCCGGCGCAGTGATTCATATCACCTCGAAAAATCCGAATGTCGTCAAAAAAATTCAAGACGCGGCGCTTCAGATGGCCGACGGGACAACCAAAAAAGCGGCCTATGCCTGCCCAATGGGCGACTATAGCGGAGTCCAAACCAAAGACAGCCGTTGCCCTAAATGCGGAATGAATCTGGAGAAGCGCTAGGGTTCAATGCGAACGCGAAAAGCGGTGTTATTTGCGATCTTAATGAGTTTGACGGGCCTACGGGCATGGTCACAACATGGAGGACATGGCATGCCTCCATCAAACTCTGGTTCAACGGACGATTCGCAAAGCCGCTTTCGGCGTCTTGAAAAAATTCAGAAGAAGATCTCTCTTACGCTTTAATCTGATCGATAATTCCCTGAGAAGGCTCTTGCTCTCATGCACGTAATCTTGATGTCGGAAAAAGTCCGGCAGGAAGAAACGCTTTGCGCCATCCTTAGTATAGTTCAAAGCCAAAGACAGATTTTCCATCGAACTTATTTTTTCCAGAGCGTTCATACCTGAGCCTTGACCTTTCCCTCGAACGAAGGTACCACCTCTGGCTCGGCCTTGGGCTGGGCAATGGAGGTGCTTATGGAAAACTGGAGAAAATATCTTGATCCTGAAGACATGACGCCTGCGGAGCGTATGAAATGCGTCATTGAATTGTTGGCAACCGCGGCCATGAGGATGGCATTGGATGAAGGAAAAGAGGAAATAAAATCGCCCACCTCAACCCCTTCCTCTCAACCTGGGGTTACTCATGCGCCAATTGCGAAAGGGCGCGTTCCCTTTGGGCAAGAAATAGACGGGATGGGGCGAATCTTCAATGAGACTGAGTTGCGTTGGATTCGTCGAATCCAGGAACTGGCCACCCAAGGTTGGTCGTCTGAAAAAATTGCCAAACAGTTGAATCTTGAGGATCATGAAAGTAAACGCGCGGGCAAATGGTCCAGAACGGCGGTTTGGCGGATTTTGAAAAAATTCAAAGAAAATGGCGTTACGAAATGATTTTGTAACGCCCGGCTCTTTTCGCCTTGCCCACTTGGACATTTCGCCGCCCTGGCCGTTCTATTTTTTTCTCTCATTTTTTAATTTCTCGACGGTTTTTCTAATACCGTTAGAGTTCTCATTTGAAATCCGTTACAAATCAGCGCTTTTCAAAACTTCTGCCCGAATCCGACACTAAACAAACCGCCCTTGACCAAATAAGACGTTTTATTGAGGAATTTCATCCTTCAGATAGTCTGCCAACCTGGGTTTATCGGGATAATGCCGACTTTGGGGCAGTTAACGGGGCAAATGGTAAACGGCAAATCTTGCTCCCAGAGGAAGCCCGGGCAATCAGGGGTAAACAGCGCCGATATAGACAGCCGCGACTGCCCAAAATCCAAGGACTTTTGAAGCTGGCTTACGAGCTCAAGAACAGGTTGGATAAAACCCCCGGCCTAACAAGGGACACTCTGGCCAGAAAGCAAGGCTTTAGCCCCTCCTACCTGACCCGCGTCCTGAGTCTGCTGAACCTAGCCCCCGCCATCCAGAAGCATATCTTGGCCCTGCTCCCATCCGTTCGGATGGGCCCTCTTACCGAACGTAGTCTTAGGCCGTTGACCAAAATCCAAGACCAGGATTTTCAGGTCAAAAAGTTTGAGCGGCTCCTCAGCCTAAACCGCAAAACCCAACCCGCCGTTTTCGCTTGACTTCCCCAACTTAGAAGGTAGAGTCCTTCAGGCCAAGGCAATCAATACGCCTTGACCGATATGACAAAGAAACCGCCCGTAGGAAAACAACCTAAAAATAGGAAGCCCCTACTGCTGAATGAATTTTCCATCCAGGTATATGCGGATGGCACTCTCGACTGGAATGGCTTTAATTATTTTCTGCGCCGCGATCTCCGGCGTTCCTGCTGGCAATGCCTGGTCAAAAATCTAAAGAAGCGGGGCTACAAGTTCTATCGCAAATCACAAGGAGGTTAATAAACCAATGCCACAGAGTAAGAAAAGTCCAAAAGTCAAAAGTGAGGCTAAGAATGGTAATGGCCAGAACGCCAAACCCGAAGATCGGCCGATCGTTAGGGCGATCAGAATCACGGCTCCCATACTTGAGGCGGCCAAAAAACTAAAGGCTGAGAAGGGAATCAGCTTTTATCGCCTGGGTCTTGAAGCAATATCAGCCCGCTTGGTCAACGAGGGCTACCTTAAAGATCCCGCCGCCAAGGCCTGAAACAACCCCACCGAAGCACCCTCGGATTCGAAGCCCACTCATCCGGGGGTTGCTTCGGACCCCCCTTGCTTCTTTTACGAAGTCGCTGTAACTGTCCTGACTGACAGGGCAAAGATAGGCAAAAGGAGGGCATAAAAAGATGGCGAAGCTAAAAAGAAAAGAGGATACGAGAACATTGATGATGGAGCTAAAACAGGAGGTTCACGACCTCCCCACAGACGAGTTGGCCCACAGGCTCGACATAACCTGGGAGGCTGCCAAAAAAATCAAAGGACTGATCCGGGAAGCAATGCCGCCGGAATACTTGGCAGTCGAGGGCAAATAAGATGAAAGCCAAACAAAAAGGCCTGAGAAAGGGAGACCGGGTGCGCGACGCGAAATGGGGAGGCCAGTTCACGGGCACCGTGGTCCGCACTGCAACACGCGAGGGCGAGCGCCGGGTATTTGTGCAGTGGGACAACATCGCGGTTGAGGACGAGCTACCCGAGACGCAGGTCACGCCTTTGAGAAAACGGATTAAGGGTGATATCGAATCCGTGGTTAAAAAACTTGAACTCGAATGGCGGGGGAGGCGGACATGACCTTCAAAGACGCGGAAATCCAACTATGCAGTTTCACCGCGGCCGGCGATGGCATCGACCTGCCGGAAACCGAACGGTGGTATAACTCGCCGCGGGATGGCAAACAGGCGGCGCAGGCCATCCTGGACAAGCACCCGCATATCGCAAGCGTGTGGGTGCGTAAGGTGCGCGACGCTCATATTCGGACCGTTGCCGTGGTGCAACGAGAGGAGGCGCGATGAAAAGGAAACTACTCAAAGCGATCCAGCGCACCGACTGGCAAAATTACCTTGACCCTGAAGATCAAAAAAGAATCAAGGACGAGCGCACCTACAGAATCAGCAGCCGCTTGGACGCTGTGGTGAATGCCAATGGCGAAATCGCCTTGGTCCTGCACCAAGGCCATGAATACCTGGCGGACACGACCCTCTCCAATCAGGCTCGCACGAAACTTCTGGCCTTGCTGCAATGCGCGAAGGGGGTGCGCCGATGAAATTGCCCAAAGAGGATGTCCTGGATGTAATCCTGACCGATCTGGTTGCCGACCAAATCATCAGGGCTCTTGAACTTGGCTACAAGCGGGACGAGGTAAAGGAGGCCGTTAGGCGCGGATTAGACCACGGCACCCATGAATACTTCGAGCGCCAGCGGGTCATGCATGGAAGAAGTCAAAGACTATAACGCGCTCGAGGCCCTTGAGAAAACCGAAGGGCGCGAGGTTCTTGTCCTCTACTCGCGGCTGGTTCATCGCGTAATCCAAGGCAAATGGGAGGCGGTGGGCAGGGTTGATGAGAAGGGTAATGTCACATACCGGAGGTGCAAACCATGAACGCAGAAAAAGCTGAAGTCGGAAAGAAATATCTTTCCAAGACGGGTGTTCCCATTGTTGTGGTTGGCGCGAAGGGCGACAAAATCCTGGTCAAACTCTTGACCACCGGCAACCAAGTCGATGTGCCCAAGGATTACGAACTCCAACCCTACGATGAGAAGAAAATCACCAGTATTGCTCGCGTCCATCTTAGAACAAATGGTAAGGGAGCGAAGGGCTCCAAGCAGAAAACGGAATCTCTGGCCGCCCTCATTGATCCCTATTTGATCAGCGGCGGCCATACGGTCAAGGAGATTGTGGCCGAACTAGCCAAGAATGCTGGGGACCTTGGCAAAAATAAGGACCTGGGGGCTAACTGTCGGGCCCGCATGGTGTCGTTCAAAAGAAAAGGCTGGCAGGTTCTAAAGGATGACAAGAAGCGGGTCAAGGTCACGCAGATAATACGCGGACGGCATGGACCAGACTCTGAGCATACAGGCTCCAAGGTAAATTGCAATCTCTGCAAGGAGGGAGACGGTGGAAAGCGTTAAAATTCAGTGGGCCAGAAAGAAAATCGAGCAGGCCATTAAACAGGACGGCCCCTATTCGCACAACGTCTGCTCGATGGCGTTGCTGGCGGTGGCCCAGGCAGATGGCAAGGAAGCCGCCAACAAGCTGATTGAGGAATACTGCCTCGACAGGCTTTATCGGATCCAAAAGGTCCAATCCTAACTGGGAGGCATGCCACATGGATTCTATTGCCAAGCTCAAAGAAGCCAAACAACGAATGCGGACAGCCTGCGCCGAGGCGGCGCTGGCCAACACGCCCGCATCCATACGGGTCATCCGAATCAGAAAGACCCTATCGGGCCGAACCTATAGCCCTCAGGTTATTGCGGCACCGCGTCCGGTCACCAGGCGATCTCTCCATATCTTTTTGCACGAGTGCGCCCACATCGCCTTAGGACACGTTAGGGCAAACACAACGCCCCAGTTTGGGCCCACGTTGCCCACGGTTGGCCTTATTCCAGCCCAAATAGCCATAGCTCCAAAGCCCAAACGGAAACCCCGTCATGTGGAGGAGTTTGAAGCCGAACGATGGGCCTTTGACCGTATGCGGGAAGCAGGGATACCGGTTCCAAGGAAATCCCTTAATAGGGCAAAGGGTTATGTGGCCTACAAGATTCGCCAAGCCCAGAGGCGCGGGGCTAAAACAATTGATGCGGCAGCTCTTCGTTGGGCAAAAGGTAACCATGAACTCGGATAATTTGCTTAAAGAATTTATTCGCCATCTCCAGGTGGAGAGGGGATTATCCCCGGCCACCTGGAACACATATCAATATCACCTCCGCGGCTACCTACGGTTCCTGGATGCTAGATACCGAGAGGCTGGGTCATCGACACGCGAGGACATTCTGGCTTACCTTGAGAATCAAAAGGCCGCCGGGCTAAAAGATACCAGTCTCTTTGGCCTGGCCATAGCCATCCGGCAGTTTCACCGTTTTTTACGTTCCGAAAGCCACGCCGCTACAGACCCCACCGCTGGTATGCGACTGCCCAAATTCAAACAGCGCCTGCCGGAGCCCCTAAGCGTTGTGGAAATCGAAAAATTATTGAGCAATCCCGGCGTCAAGTTTAATGCGATCCGAAACCATGCCATGCTGGAAACGATGTATGCCACCGGGGTAAGGGTATCGGAGCTGATTGGCCTAAAGATTGACCAGGTCAATCTCGAAGAAGGCTGGCTCCGCGTATTGGGCAAAGGGGGTCGTGAGCGCTGCGTACCCTTTGGGAATAAGGCCAAGGACGCCCTCCTTCGCTACCTGGAGGCGCGAACGAAGCGGTTTTCCCTACCCCAGGATACCCTGTTTCTTAATTCGAGGGGCCAGGGGCTAACCCGTGGTGGTTTTTGGTGGCAATTGAAAAGAATGGCGCGCCGGAGTGGCATCCCCGGGCGAGTAACGCCGCACGTCGTTCGGCACAGCGCCGCGACGGCAATGCTTGAGGGTGGGGCCTCGATCCGGGTAATCCAAGAGATGTTGGGCCACTCGAATCTCTCCACAACGATACAACGGTACGCGCATGTCTCGCCGGAGTTTCTTCGCCGCGCCTGCGAGAAGGCGCATCCAAGATTCTAAACACTGAGCGAAAACAAAACAAGCCGACGAAAATTTTCACTTTATCTATTAAACTGGTATATATTGATTAGGCTCTAAAAAATTATGATCGGCACCTATCTTCTTCAAGACATCGCCATTGTCATGGCCATTGCTGCGGCCATGACTCTTTTGTGTCATCGGCTTAAGCAACCGGCCGTTATAGGCTATCTGTTGGCCGGCTTAATCATCGGCCCACATACACCTCCTTTTGCCCTGGTTCAAGACTTAGGCAGCATTCATACGATGGCAGAACTGGGCTTGGTCTTCCTGATGTTCGCTCTGGGTCTTGAGTTTAATTTGCCCAAATTACGCAAAGTAGGTTTGCGGGCAGCTCTGGCAGCCACCCTGGAGATACTGGGCATGCTTTGGATCGGCTTTGAGCTTGGGCAATTTTTTGGCTGGAGCCGCATGGACAGCATTTTTCTAGGCGCCATTCTTTCCATCAGCAGCACCACAATTATTATCAAGGTCTTCATGGATCTAAACATGATGAAGGCTGAGGTGGCGCAGACGGTGTTCGGCATTCTCATCCTAGAGGATATTGTGGCCGTGGCCATTCTTTCTATTCTTTCCGGCCTCGGCTACCAAACTGGCAACGGGCCGGCCACCGCTATCTCTGCCTTGCTTAAGGTTGGTTTCTTCGTGGTTCTGTTCTTAACTCTGGGACTCATGATCGTTCCCCGTTTCTTGCAATGGGTGGGCCGCTTCAAAAACCGCGAGGCGATGGGCATCGTGACGTTGGGACTATGTCTTGGGGGCGCTTTGCTTGCAGCCCGATTCGGATTCTCAATCGCCCTGGGAGCCTTTTTAACGGGAGCCATCATCGCCGCCTCCAAAGAGATATTCCAGATTGAGGAGTGGATTGGCCCCATCAGGGACATGTTTAGCGCCCTCTTTTTTGTCTCCGCCGGAATGCTCATTGAACCACGGATGCTCTGGGATTACAGGTGGCCAATTTTGGCCGTAACCCTGGCCACGCTTCTGGGCAAAGCGGCCAGCGGCGCAATCGGTTCTTTTCTTGCGGGCCATGATCTTAAAACATCGTTTAAGATCGGAGTAAGCTTGGCGCAGATCGGGGAATTTTCCTTTGTCATTGCGAGCCTTGGCGCAACGCACAAAATCACAAGCCCTTTCCTTTACCCTCTTGCCATAGCTGTTTCCTCGCTCACCGCCTTATTCACTCCCTATTTAATCCGCAACGCCGAGCCTTTGGTAGAAAACCTGATGAAAATAATGCCAGCCCGGGTTCAGTCAGGCTTGGAGTGCTATCAAGCCTGGGTCGACAAGCTCCAGCGGGAAAAAATATCTTCCCCGGAGACGGCCATTCTCTCGCGCTACTTGATTCGGTTGATCGTCTATGGAACGGCTCTTTTGGGAATTCTTTTTGGTCTTCAGATTGTTTCCAAAGCCCTGGAAATTTCTATCGGTCCGGAAGGAAGCCTGGTAGTGGCTCTATTTGCGCTTTGGCTGGCTTCTGCCGTTTTGCTGTTGCCTCTGTTCGCGGCGATCTCCAAATACGCCAACCACCTTATTCTTCTTTTGGTGACTCGCGGACTTGCCGCAAGAGAGCCTTCCAGGATTCTTAAGTATCTGGACATTCGCCTTTTCTACAACATCCTCCACTTAATCACCATGTGCCTATTGGGACTGATTCTCTTGTTGATCTCTGCTTCCTTTTTAACATCTCTCTATCAGCTAATGGCTGTTGCCTTGGTCATGACAGTTTCGACCTACCTCATGAGAAGCCCAATCGAGCGAGCCAAGGAGCGGTTGGAAAAACTACTGGATGAAATCCTGGGCTTGGCCACCAGCGAGCCTACGCGCCAAGCCATCTTGATGATGGCTGGTGAAAAATCGCTCTTCTATGATTTGACGGAGCAGGTGGTTCTTTCAAAAAATTCCTCGGTGGTAGGAAAAACGATCAAAGCTATCGGCGTCAGGGAGAAAACAGGAGCCAGCATCGTCGCCATCTACAGCCAAGGAACGCATATCGCCAATCCTGAAGCGGATCTAGAATTATTGCCCAATGACGTTCTTGTTCTTTTGGGAAATGCCGAACAAAGGCAGAAAGCCAAAGAACTGCTGGGCTAATTCGGACAATCCGCTTGCCGTCTAGCATCCTACGCAGTGCTTCGGGTGCCAGCCGGGGCCCCACAGGGGCCCAGCGTGCTAGAAAAACCTGGCCTTCTGAATGCGATTGAGACTCTCATTCTTATGCAACCGCTCGTCAAGGCCAATGTTACGGAATAGATCGGCGACTGACTTAAAGTCCCCGTAGTCCTGCTTAAAATCGCTGTCGAAAGGCTCGGCCTCAAGAGGAGGATTCTCTTTTACGAACTCCATGTATTCATGTTCGGCGTGGTCCTCAAAGTCCGCGTTAAGTGAATAGCTCCAGGCCGGCTTCATCACGTAGAGCAGCCAGCTTACGTGGTAGTAAAAGAAAGCGATAAACTGGGGCAAGAGGCGGTAGAGAAAGAAATTCTCGCGGATGCCTTTTTTCTGCGTTATCTCTTCCAGGATCAACAGGTGCCACTGCTCGTTATCCTGCTGGTCGCGCGATTCCTTGACGAATTCAAAGATGCGACGGGCAAAGCCGGGCGTGCCGTAGGTATGGGTCATGGCGATGTAGGCCACATGCTCCCAGGATTGATAGGGAACGCGCGCGATGACCTCAAGCACTTTGAATTTAGAAAGCGTCCGGGTTCGGCCGTAAACAATATCCATACCTATAAACAACATCTTGGCTAAAAGGCCGTATGATCTTCGCGGGGAATTCAGCGTTTTGTTCTGCTCGGCTTGGAAATCTTTAATCGTCATTTCTCTGGCGCGTAGCCCGTATAGGCGACAAGCTCTTTCTTCTTGGGCCGCGGCAGCCTCTTGATCTTAGCCTCTCGAATCAAAGCCTGGGACCGGGTCAGGCTATTTTCCCTGTAAACCAGCTCCACCGGTAAATGGGTGCGCGTGTAAGCGGCCCCTTTGCCTTTGCCGTGCTGTTTGATGCGTGCGTCCACGTCCTTGGCGATTCCCGTGTAAAGCGTGCCGTCCCCGCAACGAAGAACATAGACCGACCACTCCCGCTTGCGGCCTTTCTTCATACCCCGGATCATCTTGATGTATTTGGCAGTCATACGTTCGAGTTCCGCCGGAAACAATCCACGGTGTGGTCATTGACCATGCCCACGGCCTGCATGTGGGCATACACGACCGTCGGCCCTAAAAATTTGAATCCTCTCGCCTTCATATCCTTGGCCCAGGTCTGGGCCTCAGGGATGCTGACGGGATAATCTTTGAGCGTGCGCAATTTGTGGACAATGGTATTTTCTTTGACCCAAGACCACATGTATTTGGAAAACGCGCCGAATTCCTTGCGTACTTCGATAAAGCGGCTTGCATTATGAATGGCGGCGCTGATTTTAGCCCGGTTGCGGATGATGCCCGCGTCTTGGACCAGCCGCGCCTCTTCGCGCGCCGTAAAGCGCGCCACTTTGTTGAAATCAAAATTAGCGAATGCCTTACGGAAATTTTGCCGCTTGTAGAGCACTGTTTTCCAAGAGAGCCCGGCCTGGAACGCCTCCAAAATTAAATATTCGAAAATTTTCCGGTCCTCATAAACTGGCACGCCCCACTCCTGGTCGTGGTAACGCAACATAAGCTCGTCATTCGCTGGCCAGGGGCAACGCTTGATTTTTGCCGGCGCATGCGTACTCATTAGCGGCTCCTAAGACTGATTACCCTAAAATTACCACCGCCAAGGAATAAATACCCGGCCATGACAATGGCTCCGATTCCAAGCAGTAAAAGCGGAATACCGATGGCGGCTCCGATGATGGAAATGGTCAACAAGGCGCCAACGGCGCTCAAAATAAGACCAGCAATCCCAATCATTAGGCTAAGCAACGCCCGGGACTTAAACCGCGTCCACCAGGATGGTTTTTTCTCATAGCCGACAACTTCAGGTTCAATAACCTCAGGCTCTGGATGATATTGGGCGGGTAGATTGTCCATCAGATTCATCCCTTGGCGATTCCTATGGCCAAAGAGAGCCAGCCTGCCAAAAGCAGAAGGCCGCCGATTGGGGTGACCGCTCCCCAAGCCTTGACGCCGGTGGTTGCCAGAAGATAAAGGCTTGCCGAAAAAATCAAGACTCCCGCAAAAAACAGCCATCCAGATAAACGGATTAAGAGATAGGGATATTGGGCAGCAATCCAGGCTATAATCAACAGGGCAAGAGCATGGATCAGGTGGTATTTAACCCCCGTCTCAAACACCGCCAGCATCTCCGGGGACAAGCCGCGCTCATGTTTTTTTAAGAAACCACGAGCAATATTCGCAGCCGTGGTTAGCAGATGGCTCGCTTTGATTGAGCAATGCAATGGCCGCGCGAAACGTTTCCCTGGCGCGCTCCGGATCCGCCGATAGCCTTATGGGTTGGATTTCAAAATGAACTTGTCCGTTTTCCTTTACGGTCTTGGGCGAATAGTAAAGCAGGTAAGCGAAATCGGCCGGCGGTAGACTGTTTTCTTTTAGAAGCAGGGCGTAGCAATCTATCTGGTTTTGGTAATAAAGCGTTGCGGCCTCTTCGGTGGTCGGCGACCCCTTTGTCTTGTAATCGAAGGGTATATATAGGCCGTCTTTGACCAACAGGTCATCAAGGGCTCCGCTTAACACCGAACCCGATTTCCGATCCTCGTATCTTAGCCCAGTCCTCCAGTTGCGCCACTTATCCAGCTTTGCTTGGTCTGGGAAAAGGCCAATGCCGTCAAAATTTCCCTTGGCGAATTCTTGGGGAAGAGTGTTCTTCAAGCGGAAGCCGTCCATGTAGATTTTGATCACGCGATCCATGCCTCCTGGCAAGGATGGAAAAATGCCGCGAGGCCGTTTAATGCTCTTGACCTTCTCCATCCAAAAACAGCGCGCGCAATCTCGGAAAAGATTGAGCGTGCTGGGCGATAAGAGGTGCCTCAAGGACGCCCCGGATTTCATTGCCGTTTATACCTTCACGGGAACAATACACTGTGGATCGTCGTTCTGCGGCGAATTCACAATGGTCGAGACTTCGTACGCACCCATTTCCTTCGACGAATAAGGTGCCAGCAATGGCAGAAGTTTCGAGGTATCTTTTAGGTCCGGATCTAACCACATCTCCTCATCTTTTTGCCGCAAGATAACCGGCATCCGATTGTGGATGGGGCGCATAAAATCGTTGGGTTCGGTGGTGATTATCGTGAACGAACGAAGCTCGCTGCCATCCGGTTTCTTCCAGACGTCCCAAAGGCCGGCGAATGCGAAAGGCTCCTTGTTTTTGAGCATAATTCGCATGGGAATTTTTCTCTTGATGCCGTCGATCTTGCGCCATTCGTAAAAACCATCCGCCAAAACCAAGCAGCGCTTACGCTCAAAGGACTTCTTGAAGGTTGATTTCTGCGTGAGCGTTTCCGCCCGGGCATTGATCATCTTGTAGCCGACGGCCTCCTCCCTGGCCCAGAAGGGAACAAGACCCCAACGAGTATGCTTGCAAAGCTTGATTTCCTCCCAGATCACGATGGGCGCTTCCTGGCCGGGAGCGATGTTGTACCTGGGTTTAAAATTTATCTTCTCATCTTCAAAACAAAAATGATCCGCCAATTCCTCAATGTCAGCGGTTTGGGAATAGCGTCCGCACATTTTAATTGACAACTGCTAGATTCGAAGATGCTTGAGGCAATAAGAATGATAATACAGGCGAAGGATTGTTTTTTGGGTAAACCACGGCTACCTTATGCCTTGCTCGTGAAATTGCCACTCGTAAAACTCTACGGCTGTTCCAGTAGGGCTGACGATCTCCTCGGAGAGTAATTCTGTGAGGATCATAAAGTCCATCAAAAATTACCATACCGTCATACTCGCGCCCCTTGCATTTATGCATGGTCATAAGGATGCGGCCGAAAGGTTTTTTGAAACGGTCCGCAATCCGATCTTGGACTAACCATCTCCTGAAAGGATCAAGCATGCCCAAATAGCCACGATTATCCTTATAAAACTCGGATACTTTTCCAGTAATCTTGTCTCCCATCCGGCACGGCGGCTTAAATCTGATGTACTGGGTAATGGGCGAGAGATAGCTGTCTTTGCATTGAGATAAGGCTTGCAATGTTCTATCAACATCTTCTGTGGGATTGCCTGACCAGGGTATGGAGCCAATTTTATTCAAGCAGTCCGTTATTTTTTTGGGCGTTTGGGTAGCTCGCGGGATTTGCCCAGTATTTAACATTGAACTCCACCGAAGTAGCTTATCGGCTTGTTGATTAGCTGATTTCGAATTTCTGTATTTATAGAAATCTGCCATTGTTTGCATAAGAGCGGCTATCTTGGAATTTATCCCGTCGCCACCGGCAAATTCCATAAAGCGCGCCAGCGTCTTCCAGGAATGCATTAAGGCATTGTCATCCACCAAAATATCATGACGTAACACGAAATTTGCCGTTGGTGTTTTTTTAGACAACCAATCGGAGATTATCTGGACGGTATCATTGCTGGCGGCCACTATCGCTACCGAGGGCCTGGGAATACCATTGTCTTGCGCTATTTTTTTCTCCAGGTCAACCACGGCCCTCTTCAACACAACCCCACATTGATTTTGATACTGGTAAGTATTAAAAAGCACGTTTCCATTCATCGTCACCCGCACCGAAGGATCAAGCACATAAGAAGCGATCTGTGACACGGTGCTTTGGGGGCTTCTGAAATTATCCCCAGCAAGATCAATTACGTGGGGGTTTCTTGTCTGCCGAAGAATCTCGATTCTTTTTTCAGTTACACCAGGACGGAAATCGTAGATGCGTTGGTGTGGGTCCGCCAAACAGACCAATTGGCCCCCTTGTGTCATGGTGTTAATCAAGTCCCATTCCGTGTCATCGGTGTCCTGGAATTCGTCCACAATGACCAGTGGATATTTGTGTCTAAAAACTTCAGCTATGGATCGGGACCGCCCCAGCAGTTCCTTGGCGAAGACCACTAGCAAATTAAAGGTGACCATCCCAGTTTCTCTGGCAACACGTCGCATATCTTGATTATCATTAATGTTTTCATCTTCTGGCGGGAAAATACCGATGGGAAGTTTTGCCCCAAGGAGACCGCCGTAACATTTCAGTAATTCAAAACACAGCGAATGAAAGGTGCGAACTTGAAGTTTTTTCCGATCTTGCAACGATAAACTAATATCGGCGGCATTTTGAATTTGATAAACAGCACTGTTTGAAAAGCTCAAGAAAAGAACTCTCTGATGATCTTCAAGACCGTTGGCTACCCGATGGCGAGCCTTCAATAATCCCACCGTTGTTTTTCCTGCGCCCGGGCTACCCAAAACCAGCAAATCCTTGTTGCTTTCAATAACTTGCTGCTGTCCCGCAGAGAGTTTCATAGCTCCAATGGAGAATCGTCCGGTGCAGCGGATTCGGAATTGTTCACAAACGTTTCAATTTCCTTTAGAAATTCACAGATTTGTGTTGGTAAATTTTCTGGGGGGACGAGATCAAGCAACCTCGCCGTGTATCCTGCCCCTTTCCTGGCCTTCAGAATTTCAGTCACAAGTTTTCTTTTCTCTTCTTCCGAGGACGCTTGAGGAATAGAAATATGTTGGGGATAATCTGACCAACTTTGGCACTCAGTTAAAAACTGATTGATAACCCCCAGGGGTAATTCTCCACAAATTAATTCTTCAATTCCCGCACACTGATGGTCCTTTGCGATATCAAAAGCTGATTGAATCTCCTGCTTATGATTTGCGTCCTTCTGATTGTCGTAGAAGGCGAATGATTTTATTCCCAAAGACTTAAAAAAAGAGCCGAACTTGGGAAGGCTTCCGTCGCCTCCGACTTCAATTACCGCAATTCCCAACACGTCAGGCGAGGAATATGACGGATCCGCCTCGCTCATTTTTCTTGAAGCAATGACAAGAGCGGACTGGTCGGAAGGCCCCTCTACGGCAAGAATTCCTTTACTCAATAATCCTTCGGCAAATCGGATCCGAAATTCTCGATGGAGAGTTTTTTGTTTAATGGTTGAATTTTCTGGGATAGGAGAAGCGCGGAGAGTGTCCGTTCCATCTCGCTGAATCACGAATAAATCATTAGGAATGAACGATTCGGCGACATAAGGGGAATGGCTTGTAAAAAGGCATTGGTTGCTTTTTTTCTTGAGCTGTTCAACGATCTTTCTCTGCGTATAAGGGGGCAGTGCAATTTCAGGCTCCTCCATCGCAAAAATAACGTTATGGTCGTTCTCAGCCTTAAGATCCGCAATGAAGGTTAACAGTGCCAATACAAAAACATTCGCTGCACCGTGGCCGATATTTTGAAAAGGAACCAAAGTATCATTCGTGCGCGACGCCACGAAAAGGGACGCTGTTTTTCGCAAGCTTTCCCGTGTCAATTTCGTAACTTGGAACTCTGACGCCTTGCCTGCCCGTTTAATGGGAATGTAGTGATTGACTTGATTCTCGATTGAATTCAATATTGACCTAAAATCGGCGTCTTGATCTAAAGTCGGGCCAATCTTTCTTAAGACGTCGAGCACGCGCTCCCAAGTTCCTGGGCGCACTTCTTTCAATTGGAGGACGATATCCAATAACGACCCTCTTTCTAGCGTGAGGGCTCGGGCGCCTGTTCGCAATGACCTCAAAAACAAGAAACCGAATTCACGCTTATGCTTGCTGGTAACCAATTCAGGCTCTTCGTGCGATTCAACAGGCGGATGTGAAAAATACGTTGTGGCTATAAATTCATCTTCTTCGGGGTCGTACCTCCCCCTGAAAGCTATCCTCAAAGCCGGCTCAATCGCTTCTTCATCGGTTTCTTCTGGTGAAACTTCCGAGGAACTGAGTAGTCGGTTTTCATTTTTATTCCAAAACTCAAGGTGGCTAAAAAATGTAGTTTTTTCCCTTTTGGTCAGGGCGATGAATACGCATTCGATTTTGATCTCGATTGGTTTCTTTTCGGCGTCCAGATACTTACTACGATAAAAATCGTGTTCGTTAATTGCGTCGGGACTGCGTAGGCGTTCTGGTCCTAAAAGCAAATCCAAAGATTCTAAGATCGTTGACTTTCCAACGCTATTTGGTCCAACAAATAGGTTGTGCTTGGTAAAATTAAGGTCTGCGCGGTAAATTCCTCTAAAATTTTCGATCTTGAAATTGCGAATAATCATTATTCAAATCGACAAATCTTGAGTCATACCTCATCTGCCGAGACGGCGACTGCGAAGGGGACTCCGAGGGCCTCAAAGTGGCGCTGGCCGCAACGGACCTTGTCGGCCTCGCTGGTTCGCAGTCTTAGATAATCTCGGTTCGCTTTAGTTTCGCGCACCAGGTATAGCGTATCGGAATCTTGTTTGACGATAGCCCAATCAGGATTGTATGTGCCTAGTGGCGTGTCAATCTTAAACCAGTTTGGCAGCTTCACGAATAACTTAATGTCTTCACGAGAATCTAGTTGGCGAGCGAATTCACGTTCTATTTCCGCATCGTAAACCACATATTCATACACCGAATTATTGACCTGGATGGCCGTCAGATAGTTAATGAGTTCTTCATTCTTAAAAAGCAGCATTTCCCATTCAGCTTCCGAGCCGTTGCCGTCAATGCGGTCATATTTAATGCCATCCACCAGCAGACGATGGAGTTCGTACTTAAGCACGTTGGCGACGGCGTCCATGAATCGTTGGGGGTTGTTGAAAAATTCTGGAAGCCTGCCAGAACTATTCAGGATTCGCACAAGTGTTGACCGCGTAAGCTCCGTTTCATTTTGTAGGTAGGCCAACAAATCAGGAACGGGGCGGCTGCCGTAGTCAGCGCGTTCCTCTGCCACGCTAGAAGCCGTAGCGGTCACGCCGCCTTTTTTTAAGTCCAGCTGTCCAGCGCTGACCCTAATGCGTGGCTTCTCAATCGGTTCCATGCGTTTTAACCCATCCACCGCGCGCTGGACCAACGTCTCGGTGGCAAACTCGACACGGTATGTTGTCTTCGGTTTAATGCGGTTCCAGAGCTCTTGAAATTCGGGAGTAAGCGTGACTTCTTTCTTGAGGCGATTTGACCCCTCATCCCGTTCTTGACGGATATGACGCTCGATTTGATAGGCAGACAGTAAATCTATAACGGCTGGCGTAAGTTCCCTGTGTTCTTTAGGCAGCTCTAGCTTAAAATCCTTTTTCTTGGGATCAAACGCCGGCTGGATCCGGCCAGCATCATCAAGCATTTTCTGTTGTACCAAGGATTCACAGATAGATTCCGCGGCCTGGCGGCCGACCGGCTGTTCTTTTCCATCTACGACATGGATTAGTTTCGCAAACGCGGTTATCGGCACTTTGCCAAAGGTAACGCCGCAATCCTCCTCATATTCTTCCTGTAATGTGCGGGCAAAATCCTCGTAGCTTTCATTCGCCATTACATAGAGCTTGTTAACCGATTCATCAAATACTCGCAAGCCATTTTGATCTACCGGCAATCGAAGTCCACGGCCGATCTCTTGACGCTTTTTAAGCGCGCTTCTGGTTTCATTTAAGGTGCAAATCTGGAATACATTGGGATTGTCCCAGCCCTCCCGCAGCGCCGAATGGCTAAAAATAAAACGTAAGGGCTCATCCAAAGAAAGAAGCCGCTCTTTATCTTTCATGATCAAGTTATAAACCGCATCATCTGCCTGAGTGTCGCCGCTCGTGTCTTTCAGGACCCCTTTTCTATCTTGAGCAAAGTATCCATTGTGGAGTTTATCCATCGGCTCCTTGAGCCAGGCTAGGCCACGGAAGCGATCCTCCCTGGCCAACGCTGCCAGTTCAGCTTCAAATGTTTCTGCAAACTTGCCCTTAACTGGTTTTCCTGAATCGTCATAATCACGATAATTGGAAACCCGGTCAACAAAGAAAAGACTTAAAACCTTAATTCCTCGCGCCTGGAGTTGGTGTTCCTTTTCCAAGTGGCGCTTGATGGTGTGTTTGATTTGAGCGCGCCAGACGTCATCGCGCAGTCCGCCTATTTCTTGACCGAGACGCAGGGTCTTACCGTTGATAAAGCGAACGCACTCGTTGCCTGGCTCGGCGTTAATTTCCGTAATCGAATATCCTTGGGCGTAATTGGCGCGTTCATTTGAGAGCACAAATAGGTCTGCGCCATTTTTGACTGTAACCATCTTCTCCTTTGGCCCTTCAGACGTTTGCACATGGATGCGGAGTTTAGCTTTGATTCCATTTTTATAATCAACTTTTTCAACCCGCACAAAAGCATCATTGGCCGCTCCTTGGGCCGCAGCGCTGGCTACCACAATCTGTTTGACCAGCTTAAGCTCAAAAGCGCGAATGGGATCAAGCCGGTAGACCAGGTTGTAAGGATTTATATGCGTGGCCGAATAGCGTAAAGTGCAAAGAGGGTTTAACGCCTTTATTGCCTCTTGAGCCTTATCCGTACTATCCACGCTCTGAGGCTCATCGATGATGACGATGGGACGCGCGGCTTGAACAAACTCAATAGGCTGGCGGCCAGAGAGCTTGTCGCTTTCTTTGTAAATGACGTTGCTTTTACGCTCCTCCTCGGTGCCGGTAAAATTTTTACGGAAAGCATCAATATTGATGATCAAAATCTGTAATGTATTGCTCGTGGCAAATTGACGCAGGCGGTTGACTTTTTTCGCGTCGTAGACGAAATGCTCAAAAGGGATATTGTTATACAGGGTGCGGAAATGCTCGGCCGTAATCTCGATATTTTTAAGCACTCCCTCTCGGATGGCCACGCTTGGCACCACGATGATAAATTTCTGGAAGCCATAGCGCCGGGATAGCTCAAATATGGTCCGGAGATAAACGTATGTCTTTCCTGTTCCTGTCTCCATCTCAACCGAAAAATGAGGGCAACGCCGCGCTTGGTTGATGGAACTATCAAAAACATCCCATGCTTCCAGAGGCACTTTTGGGTCGTTTATTTCTATGTCGTTATGCGTCTGAATCGCACGAGTATTTGAAAGGAGTTTTTCCTCTGCCAGTAGCAACCGATTCCCAACCCCAAGCTCCGTGCGCTGTTGCCCTTCAAAGAGAATTCCTAAGTCTCCCATCTTAATAACAGCGTACTCTGGCGCGCCCTGCGGCTGGCCGTCGAAAAGAGATGTTATGGCGGCTACGGCATCAAGCTGAAATGCCTGATTGGCATCAAACTGTAATTTCATGTCGTCAAAACTTCTACACGGTCCTAAAGCTCGTCACGCCCTTGGTTCGAAAAACCTGAACGGCGTTAGCTTTGAGCTGGTCGTTACCCGCAAATCCTTCATCTAAGCACACGATTCGTTCGGGTTTTTTATCTGCCATTGCCCGAATCAATTCCAAGGTGAGTTTACGCTCTAAACAAATAAAGAGGGCACCATCTGCCACGCTGTGCACCGCCTTGCCTGCAAGTTTCAGTATTTCGACCTTTGTAGTAAGCGGAAAGCCGCTTTTAAGCAGAATCTCATGTAGGATATCTTCAGATGTGCGACCTTCGCAAATATGGTTTACATACAATTCGAGCTCGTTTTCCAAGACCTTCCCATCATGTGGTATATCGGCATTCCAAGGCTTGAAATTTGATTCGGCAAGCTTGAAGACGCGGAACCCCCGGTCTTGCTTGGCAGTATTCGCCACATCAAGTTTACCCGCATCCTCATCGTTGAGCTTTTTGATGACCCGACGAACACGTTCCTTAGTAATCTCAGCTATTGTAGGGTAGTCTTTACGTTCCGTGGGCTCGGGAAGCTGCACAAGGATGAACTTGCGGTTGCCGCCATCCTGTTTGTTGAGGTTGAGGACGGCGTGGGCCGCTGTGCCGGAACCAGCAAAAAAGTCGAGGACAATATCGTGCCCATCTTGCAACGTGGCCAACGTCGCAGCCTTCTGAACAAGCGCGCTGGACTTGGGGAAATCGAAGGGCGTCTTTCCGAAGATCTGTCCAAGTTCTTCTTTCCCATTCTCGTGGTTCAGATTCTTGTCAAGCCACAAGGACTTTTCTTTCGTCGTCGCCCCGTCAGTCGGAATGTAGTCTTTTCTGAACACTCGCCAGGCACCGCTGGCTACCTGTCGACCAACAAGAAGAGTTAGATTCTCTTCCACTTTCTTCTGACCCCATGTCCAGCAGCCATCCTCGCCCTGCGAGTTCCTGGGTAACGCTTCAGCAGTATGCGTGACGTTACGCTTGAGCGACACCGTGCCAGACTTTGGATCAATATACAGCGGGAACCAGAGATTGGGTCGATTCGCCCGCGTGAAAACAGGGTTGCGGTTACGGAGCTCCAGCTCGCGGTACTGCCCGTCCGTGTCTGTTTTGTCGTATTCCGATAGTGCCGCCTCGCTCTTCGGGACCTGGTACAACGACTCGGCATCAATCGACTTTGCAAAGACAACAACATATTCAAACGTCTTGGCAAGGTATTGATCGAGCGTCCGTCCGCGAGGATTCGTCTGCACGACGACTTGTGCTACAAAGTTCTCCTCTCCAAACAGTTCTTTCGTCACAGTTTTAAGCGCATCAACCTCATTGTCGTCGATGCTGATAAAGATTACCCCATCTTCCCGCAATAGATTCCTCGCTAGATACAGTCTCGGATACATCATGTTTAGCCACTTCGAGTGGAAGCGCCCGTCAGCGTCGGTGTTGGTGCCGAACTTTCTACCCTCCGCGTCTACCTGTCCGGTGTACTCCAGGTAGGTCTGTAGAGATTCGGTGTAGTTGTCGGGGTAGATGAAATCGTTACCTGTATTGTAAGGAGGGTCTATATAAATCATCTTGATTTTACCCAGATAGGACTTCTGAAGGAGCTTGAGCACTTCAAGATTATCACCTTCGATAATGAGGTTTTCTGTCGTATCGAAATTGACGCTTTCCTCGCGGCAAGGTCGTAGCGTGCCGAGGCTCGGCGCCTGGAGAGTCTTAAAGCACTCAGCCTTGCCCGGCCAGTTCATGCCGTAACGCTCCTTTCCCACGTCCACCGATTCCCCTAAAGTGAGTTTCAGGCGTTCAAAATCAATCTTGCCGCCCTCTGTTTGTATCTCTGGGAATAGCCGCAACAGCTCCTTCTGTTTATTTTCAGCAACTGCATGAGAACGAAGGTCGAATTTTTCAGGTTCCACGGCAACATCTCCTTTGAGTTTATTCTTAATCATGCAAGCCTCCATCGTAAGACAAATAAATTTTCTTGATCTGTTTTCTGTGTAAGGCGGCGGCCAACTTCATCAAGTAGTTCATCTTTCCGTTGCTCGATCTCACGCGAAGCCACGTCAAAAGTTTTCCAAGCTTCGTTGCGCTTTCCTTCTAGTTGACGCAACTCCCGCTGGCGTTCAATTTTCTCCGGCAGATTGGGCGCAAGCCGGGCCGCCTTTTTAGTTTCTTTAATTTTTTCATCCAGCTCATCAATGGCTGTTTTAAGGATGGTGCGCTTATCTTCAGCCCAACGGTCCAGTTTGTCTATTTCGATTTCGAACCATTGGCCGTTTTTTCTGGATGCTTCTTCCAAAATTACTTGAGCTTGCCCAGAGGCCGCTTTTTTGAGAGTTTTCAACAGTGAATCGGGAGATGAGCCGGCCGCCTTCTCTTCGCCGGGGAGATCAAAGAGCCGTCGGCACTGAACACCCTCCAATGGAGCGCTGTCATCCGTAATGCCAGCCAGAATAAGGTGATCTTCGGTTTCAATGGCGCTCACGCTCAATCGGTCACATATAAGCCACCCGGCTTTCCCAGCCAACGCCTCGAGAACCGTAATTTTTTTCCCGGCATCCTCCAATCGGAAGACAACCTCGCCTGATTCCACGGGTAACGCTTTCGCTTGTTCCAATAAACGCTGCGCCAAGGGGTGGCCTACGCGGTAAGTGTTCACATCTTCCACGCCCTTGCCCATGCGGTAGGGACCGGGGTGTATAGTCTCGCCTGGGAATGGATTGCGCTCCAGCATGAAGCTATATTCCTGTTCATCAAAGCGGGCATAAGGCGCAAGCAGGTGCCGGGTAAGCCGCCAAATCTGCTCCTGGAAGCGGTCTAAATAATCCTGGCTTTTGATCCGCACCTTTTCCACGACTTCGCGGTCAAAATTATTGAGGAGTTTTTCACGGGCATCCCGCTGTCCTTCGACAATTTCGGAATCAAGCTCCCGTTGCAATTGATCGAATTCAAATTGTATTTGTTCTTTAGTGCGGCATTTTTGGTAAATCGCGGCAATACGTTTTTCAAAATCCACGCCAGATTCCACAGCCCCCAACACCTCATCGCTCGTGCCGAATACGCCGTTAAAGAGGCGAAACTTTTCGTCCAGCAGTTGGTACACACGCTGATCGGCCGCATTGTTTTTATTCAAAAAGTTTACCACCACAACATCAAACTTCTGTCCATAGCGGTGACAACGGCCAATCCGCTGTTCAATGCGCTGGGGGTTCCAGGGCAAATCGTAATTCACAACGAGATTGCAGAACTGCAGATTGACTCCTTCGGCGGCGGCCTCCGTGGCTATAAGAATTACGGCGTTATCCCTAAAGTGTTCGACAAGCGCCGCGCGTAAATCGGCGCTGGGAGAGCCGCTAATGCGATCTGTGCCTGCGTGTTTTTCGAGCCATTGCCGGTAAATTTCCTTTGAACGAGAATCGTTATTGCTGCCGTTAAACAGAAGAATTTTACCCGTGAATTCAGTTTGTTCAAGGATGTTGAATAAATACTCTTGGGTCCGGCGGGATTCGGTAAAGATGACCGCTTTCTGCTGAAGCTTGGTTCCGGCGCTGTCTTTCTGGACTTCGCCTGCCGCTTGAAGCCCGCGCCGCAACGCAGTTAAAAGAACCTCTCCCTTGGAATTCTTAATGATTGATTTCGCCAATGTATGAAATTCTCGCAATTTGGCTGTTTCCTTCCGCATCTCAGCCAGCTGTTCGGGCGTTAGCTTGGTGCGCTCACTTGGACGTTCTTGGTTTTCATCATCCTCGCTCCACTCCTCCGCAAGCGCGTCCACTTCTTCCCAGTTTTCAGGAAGATCCTCTGGGATATCATTAACCTGCTCTGCCGCGGCCGCGGCCGCGTCTAATTTGCGCGCGAGTCCTTCTAAAGTTCCAGTGATGGCATAGGTAGAAGAAGCCAGCAGCTTGCGTAAGATAAGCGTTACCAACTGGCGCTGGCTGGCTGGCAAAGCATAAAGTGAAGGCTGCTGCAGATAATCAGAAACCAGGTCATAAAGTCGTTGTTCTTCGGGAGTGGGCACGAATTCCTGAACTAAGGCGTGACGATTTGTGTATTTGATGTATTCTAAGACCTGCTTGCGTAGCGTGCGCTTACATAAAGGTTTGAGACGGTCCTTCAATTCCATAAAATCACCGTCATTTCCTAGGCGGGTAAATTGAGTACGGAAACTTTTGATATCTCCAAACGCGTAATCATCAATGATGCTCACCATTCCATAGAGCTCTAAGAGGGAATTTTGAAGAGGCGTCGCGGTTAAGAGGACCTTGGGGAAAGGGGCAACGGCTTGTTTAATGGCAGTGGCGATCTTGCTGGATGCCTTGTATACATTTCGCAGTCGGTGCGCCTCATCAATAACCACCAAATCCCACCTAACCTGTCGCAGATAAGGCTCTTTGGCGCGAGCAAAGTGATATGAGCAAAGGACAACCTTGTCCTGCTTGAAGGGATTAAGATCGCCGGCTCGAATAATTTCGTTGAAGTTTCGATTTTCTAGAATTATCGAAGGTAGGTAAAATTTGTCAGCAAGCTCCTGGCTCCATTGTTTGCGTAGGTTTGCCGGTACGATTACCAAGAGCCGCCGTTTACGTTCAGCCCACTTTTGAGAAAGCAGCAGCCCGGCCTCAATGGTTTTGCCCAGTCCAACCTCATCCGCCAAAATGGCTCCACGAGAAAAAGGATTGGAAAATGCGAACAGCGCGGCCTCAATTTGATGTGGATTCAAATCCACCTGCGCATCCGAAAGGACAGATGTCAATTTTTCTACGCTATCTGAAGGGCACCGCCGCGTAAGCTCATGAGCAAAATATTTGGCATGGTATGCGGTCATGTCCTTTCCGGGGAGACGCCTTGAATTTATAGTTAATTGATCCGAAAAGGTTTTTGTGTCTTTCCTATCCATTGCGCGCACTTCCAGTTTTCGGATTCTTCCGGCACTCGTTTTCTAATTCAAGGAGTCGTTTGAGTAAAAAGGGCTGAGGAAATCGTTTATCGTTCTCCCAGGAATTCACAGTGGCGAATGTCACGCCCAGCTCGCGGGCAAACTCTTCCTGAGTGAGACCCTTGATCCCACGAATTTTTTTAACCAGATTAGGAACGTCGATATTATTTTTTACCACGAGGGTTAGCCCTATATCAGAAACTATATATTAAATTATATATGGAGAGAGGTCAAAGGGTTTACCGAAAAGGGGCGGTTTAGAAAAACTAAAAGTTCGTTCTCATCCCGATTCCAAAACGAATATTTCCATCCCAGGCGAATCCACCTATGCCAAGAATCTCAAGGTTTTGAAATGGTGTGACGTCATCAAGATGGCGGGAAATCCCAAGACCGCTAAACGATGGCGTTATCCCGATGATTGAACTATAACGCCTCAAAAATGCCCACTTCAAATCAACTGCGGGTAAGAACCGATCAGAGTAGACGAAACCGCCTCCTATGCGGCGCGTGAAACCGCGATCTTTGATGACCACCTCGGGCAACTCTCCGGGGCGATCCGTTTTGGTTATTACATCTATGTGCCCCTCCGGTGGCAGATAGCGATCACGGTATTCGATTTTAACAGGACCAGTGCGCCATTTGGTGACGATACGGTCGCGGTAAATGGTTACGACCCGTTTGGTATCGGGCGGCAAGCCTTCAATTTTGGCGGCCAACTCCTGCACTCTATTTTTCTCTCTATTAAGCTTCCAACCTGTCAAAGCAATAATAAAAATGAGCAGAATGATCACGGCATCTTTTGGCCTGTGGATTGTGAAATCTGCGGCCGACTTTAGAGCCGATGCAAGTTTAATCGCCAGCCTCACTTTCTTCCTCCAGGGATGCCGCCGCAGGCGGACGGCCGTGGCCGTTCTTCACCTTTTCATAAGTCTTGGTGCAGACATATCCGGTAAAGATGACGGACACGACGCCGCCCGTCACGGTGATCGCAGTGGGAATGGTTTCGGGATGGTGAAGCACGGCGTAAACGCAGATCCAAATATAGAGGGACATATAAATCCAGTTCCAAAGAGCACGAAGGGACTTCATGTCCCGCGCCAGATTTTGAGTGAAATCCATTTTGATCGCTTTGCCGGCCGCACTGACGGCAAATTGAACCAACCGCATCTTTACAACTCACTCCTGAGCAATTATTACTCTTTAAAATATCTGAAATATTCTTAGGAATAATTTTTACTTTATCAACATAAAAAGCCTTCATATATTCAAATATCAAAGGATGTGAAACGGTATGTTCCGGCTTCGGCGGCGCAGTATCAAAATTGCCGATAGCGCACAGCCCTAAATATTGCTCGTTAAACTGATTGGATGCTCCTTTGACCCCAGCATGGGCTCCGATCATGCTGAGCGGCCTTCCCCAGTGGAAAATCACCTGCCCATTGGCCCACTCTGTGCCGCCGTGATAGCCCACGTCTTTCCAGGGCTTAAGGAATGATTTGCCTTGATTGAGCCTCAACTTTCTTTCAAATTCCTCGGCGGTGACGATCTGGCCGTCTATGCGGTAAGAGGTATGAAAACGGACAATGGCGTCCCAGTTGCGGCCAGGGCCGTCGGCGGTCGCCGAATGATGCCAGACAATGCCCTTCCATGGGCGCGAGTTGGCAAGGTCTATGGGAATATCGAGTTTTAATTTCTCCGGCATGATTACCTCATCAGCGCATAGACGGTGGCAAGGATGGAGCCCAGGCCCACAAGCCCAAGCAAGGGCGCGAATATCCAAGCCCCGATGGTTTTAATCAAGCCAAGCTCGGTTTTCATACGTTCCAGGTCTTTGGCATGGTTGCCGATGTACTTTTCAAACTCCACAAAGGAGCCGCGCATGATTGAGACTTCTTCCAGCACGCGGTCTACCTTGGCCTCGAGGGTTGAGAGCCTTTCCGGTATCGTGTGCCCGTCTTCACTCATGAGACTTAAACCTCCAGGTAATTGACAATGAAGAAAGCTCGCTCGCTTCCTTGAAAGGCCACGTTTTGGATTTCGATCTTTTCACCCACCACTCCCTCCTGGCGCATGGGAACGTAGCCTGACTGGTCATTGACCCAGACTTTATGAATCACGCGGCCGCCTAAAAGCACCTGGGCTCCCTGGGTGGTATCCGGCTGCTGGGCGATGGCCACGCCCTTAACGATCAATCTCTTGCCTACGGCGGGCACGACCAAGTCTTCTTTCCCACCGCCCATTTTTTCCCTGGCCACTGTCAAGAAATGCTCTCCTGCTGGCAAAGGCTTAAGGACTGAAACGCGCCGCACCTCTCCGTTTTCCTCGTAGAGAATCGTGGGGGTCCTATTATCGTCTCGCAATGCTTGTTCGTTTGGCATCTTGCACCTCCCTTAAACTTCAGTCATTTCAGATTCCAATGTGTGCCCTGCGCCCTTAACGACGTCCGTATAGGGAAAAGGAATCTCTTCCACCCTCCAGGCAACGTCAAAGAAATCGCGGGTTCTAAATTTGGGCTCAGGCCAGAAGGTGACCAAGGGATTCTCGCGGAAGACCTTGAGGATCTGGTCTTTGAGTTCCTGGGGCAACTGAGTCGCCTGCCAGCGGCTTGAGTATTTATCCCTGCCCCTGAACACAATCAGCTTGCCGCCCAAGGCCCTCATCTGCCCTGACTCCACCAGTTCCCTCTTGGGCTCGTACTTATCGAAACCTGGCAAGGCCAAAAGAAGCCTTCCGGCCAGAATCTCTCCGATTCTTTTTTTCTCATTGGGCACCTGGCTTGAGAAAATCTGGATTTCGATGATGGCGACCGGAAAGGGATCGAACCTGATGATGGCATCGGGCGTTAAAATCTCTCCCTTAAAAATCACCTTGCTTTCGGAAAACCCCAGCCTATGCAATTCCACCTGGATGCTGCCGATGTTGGTGTTAAGGAAAATAAGAGTGTCTATGGTTTCCTCAAAGGATTGGCCGTTCTTTTTAAGATGCAGGGTGTAAAACCAAATAACGTTAAAACCTTCCTGCCCGCTTGCAGATTCCCATTGCGTTGTGGGGTCGCCGTCAAAGGCCAGCGGAGCCGTCGCCTGCCCCTCGGAAGTGTTGCCCGTGTTGATCCCCGAGGCTACAGCCTGGGCATCCGGGGCAATGGGATCAAGGGAGAAAATTACGGGATTGTCCTCGATCAAAGGCTCAATCTCCCATGACAAAAACTGGATTTCTGGGCCTGGGGAAGCGGAAAACATATCCAGCTCCACCTCTATAAAGGAGCCTGGGGCAATAGCCAGGTCCACCTCATTGCCGTTGACACTGGGAACGAACCGCGAGGATTCCTTGAAAGTGGCGGCAAGCAGATTCTCCAAGGTGTCTCCTGATCTCGCTTTAAGGACAACCTCTCCTGGGTCAAACTGGATATTTACCGTGGGAATAACCTTGATATTACCCAGCCTGCCTCTGGCTCCCAGGGAATCCCTGAAGCGGATAAATCCATTCGAGGCTCCTGTGACTGGGATGTCAGTCTCAACTGAGTCATAAAGCTGGGTCGTGTTGGCTGGCATGAAAGAGGAGTCGCTGTCTCCCAGTACCATCCAGGGCTGGCTGTCCGATATTTTTATGGAAAGTCCAGAGGTCTGGAACCGGATAGCGCCTTCGTCATCCTTAGCCGTAATGGATAAGACGCCTCCTGCGACCTGAATCTCAAAAGTCCAAAGAGTGGCTTCCTTGCCTGAGGGAATGATCTGATCGCCGGCTGCCGGGCTCCACTGCCCTGTCGCCTGGTTCCATCCCACGAATGTGCCGTCGTTTCTTAAGGCAACCAGTCCCAATCTGTGCTGACCATCCCCCGACCTTGTCCATCGGATGATGATAGTGTGATGGGTATCGGTGGAAGGACTGCCGCCGAAGCGTATATCAAAGGGAGTGGGAATGCTGGGCTTGTTATAAACAGCAAAGATGTTAAAGAAGAAATTTGATCCTGAAGGCAAAACAAAAGGATTTTCAACCTTCCAGCGCACAGTGGCTTTGAAGCTCGTTGGGATTGACGAGCTTTTGACCAGGATCGCGTCCGAATCCGTGGAGAGGATCTCCATCCTCAAGAATCCCAAAGAGGCGAAGGCATTGGCGTTTCTCTGATAAATAGTCCAATGAGGCTCGATCACGAACTGGTCAAAGAGGTCCTGGAATACAGGGGCGATCGAGGCCGCGCCATTGTCTATCCTGATTGAGGCGGACTTTTCCACCGCTTGGCCCCAGTCATCGTCTGATTGGATGTGCCGCCTGTAGGTCAAAGGAGGCTTCTCTTCCTCAACGATTTGTTCCGCTGCCTGCGGCGTAAAATCCAGAAAGTAGCCTTCCAGGGTCGGAGAGGGGGATGCCCGCGTTAAAATGATTTTTGTCTCAAAGAATTTGGCTTGGGGATTGGAAAGCACCGCTTTCTCAAAGCTATCCTGGGGATTGCCGGGATCAAAGGAGCCTGGGGTTGTGGCAATGGCCGTCCCAAAAGCCGCGGCTTCCATCTCAGCGATGGTATTGCCTGATCGCAGTTGAATGTCCACTTTATCTCCGGCAACAGGCTTAGACCGCTTGATTTCAAGGCTGTTCAAAGCGGTGGGCACTCCAAAGGAATGGCGCAGCCTAAGAAAACCAGTTGCCACCTCCTGTGGCTGGCCGGAGAGCTTGAAATAATCAAAATCGTAACGCACGCCAAAAGCAGCGGAGCCCGCCGCGACCGCTGTGCCTGTCACTATGATCGTGGCAACCCCGCCTATCTCCAGATAAATTTTCGATGTCGGGGTAACCAACACAGGGGAGTCTCCCGACTCAATAAAGACATCACTGGGGTTGTCTCCAAGGAATATCTTGACCTTGATTTTGCCTCCTGGTCTTTTAGTGACTTGAAGGACGAGTGTGGTAGACGTGCCCAGAATGCGCGCCGTGCCCCCTTGGACAATAGGGAAATCGCTGTCTCCCAACCTGTGGATTAAGCCATCGCTCCCTTTGACCCTAAAGACAAAGCTGGTAATGCCGTTATCCGTTGTCGAGAAGCTGATGTCCCAGATGAGCCTTTGGTTTTTGATATTCCAGTCTTCAACGACGAAGGGACTGGGGTCTTGAAGGAGCCCGAAGGAAAAGAAGCCTGTGTTAAAGGTTGAGGCAAGCCTGGTCAAGATAAACCTTGTTTCACATTCCACGTCTCCTTGGGCAAAGTCCCTGTATATGTGCCTGTGGTCTCCTGATCCTGAGGTCTGGCTGTACTCGAACCTCATCAGGCCGCCTGATTCTGTGACTGGCAGAGGCGCCATCTGGCTTTCATAGAGCCTGAAGTAGAAGTCCTGCATGATGAAATTGGTCTGCCAAGTTTGGCTGGAACCGTCAAAGCGCAAGCTGTTGCCGCCTGCGTAGTTGTTGCCGGAGACGCCGTCGCCCCAAAAACTGACGTACCTCCAGGCGCTCATGGGATAAATCGCGTTCAAAACAAGGGCGTATTTTGTGTTGGCCTGGAGGCTGACGTTAATGGGAAATTTGATCCAGTAGATGTTGGCGTTGGAGGGTCCGATCTGCTCCGCGTCTGAATACCAGTCGCCGAAAGAATCGTCTGGAGGCCTTCTCCATTTGGTGACTGAGGCCAAGACCGTGCTTGTGGGTTTTCCCTGGCCGTCCGTCGTTACAATATCAAGCCTCACTCCGACGCCAGGGCCCGCGTCGTAGAGGCTCCATTCGGATAAAGCCAGGGCCATTTGCGTGACGGAAATATTCCTTGAAGGCGTAAACGTCTGGGCAAACTTCAAAAACAGATTGTCAACGTTGAGATTGGAATAATTGGCATTGGTGAGATTGAGATCAAAAGACTGGTCCAAGGCCAATGCTGAAGGCAGAACATGGGTTTTCCATTTGGAGTCAATGATGCCGTCGTTAAAATCATCCGCAGTCTCCAAAAGAGTGGCTCCGGTGGAGAGCTTGACGCCTTGGCCTGAAACATCCAGGCCGATGCGCTCAAGGGCCTGCTCCCAGTCCTGCTGTGTTTGGAAAGCTAGTCTTGGCATTACCTCATACCTCTAAAAGATCAAGCTCGGTCTTCATGCCCATTAAGTCATGAGCGATGCCCAGCACCCTCGCGTCAAAGGCCTGGGCGATTCTCCAGGGTTCTGGAACGTCGAAACCGACCCTGTCCCCAAGCTCCACCTCTGGCATGAAGCGCGCGATCACCGTCGCTCTTCTTTTGGGCTCCTTGTATCTGGTGAAGTAACGTTTGGAGAGAACTTTGGAGAGGTCCACGTCCGTCTCAAAGACAAGGCTTCCTCCGCCCACGCTTAAATCCCGGACGCCGAATCTTGCGTTGGAGGTGGGCGATGGATCTCCCTCGCTCTGAGAATCAGCGATCGCCACGAACTGGCCGAAGCTGGCCCTAATGCTGTTGAACACCCTGTCCCAACCAGGGGAGAAGGATTGGACGGAAAGAACGTTCGAGGAATCCAGGGTTAAAACGGCCTGGGCGAACGTGGTCTTATTCCTGAAGAAAAATCCTCCCTCGCTGTCTAGGCCGATCTCAAAGTCAGCGAGCTTCGCCATCTCCTTGATTACGTCCAGGACCGATCTGCCAGCGTAGTTGGCCATTGATAAAAGCACGGTGCTGGTGGAAACAATAAAGGCGCTCGAGTTGTGCATGGGCGCGCTAGCCCCTGCCGTGTTAAGCAAGGTGATAAAAATGAGCCGTGTAGGCATACTGAATCCCTGCGTTACCGCAAAGTCATCCGTCTTGATCGCATCCCCGGCTCCCCTGGCTTGGTAAAAGCTATAGCCTGATTGGCTATTCGCCTCTGCCGCGCTAAAAAAAGAAACTCCGCCGTCATTGCTGGCAAAAGAGGCAAGCCAGGTGTCCCAAGAAAGAACGTCCGCGCCGCCGTCAACTAAAGGCGATATAGCCAATGCCGGAAGCCAGAGCTTCTTTAAGGCATAAGGCTGGGATTCTGCCGTGTCCGTCAAAACCACTCTCATCTTGATGAATCGGGGCGAGTTGACATTGGTCCAGTTGCCGATATTGCCGCCGATGGAGACCTCTGTTTCCGCTGAGTAGCTCAAATCATCCTGGCTCCAGCTCCAGAAAAACTTGGCTCCTGAACTTGATCCCTGAAGCTCGGCAAAGAAGGGGCCCATCGTTGAGATGAGGTTAAAAAGCACGATGCCTGCCAGGTGGAATGAGTAATCTACTTTCAAGGCGACCTCTCCTTTGGCTGGCCCGGCTTGAGCGGCGTTAAATCTGATGAAGTCAATGAACAGGCGGTTGTGACCATCGGATTCCAGGCGCATGCCTCCCAACTGGGTTGAGGTGCCTGAAACGCTTTGAAGGGTTCCGCTCGCCCGCTCGCTGCCGTCAATAAAAAATTTCCAGGTTCCTACGCTTAAGCTCGTTAAATTGAAATCCAGCCTATAAACATGGAACTGGGTAACATCAACGCTAATTGGGGAGCTTTCCGAACTGCCGCTTGTCACCTTACAGGAGGTGAGGTTTGGAAATTTGACAATGGCTCCAAGGTAGGGGCTTTCCGGCATCCCGCAACCAAAACGTATCTCGCCGCTTAAAACATCAGCCCTAAAGCGCGCAAAGATGCTGCGTGGTCCTGAATATAATCCCACGCCCCCTCCCTCATTTCTGAAAGTATTGAGCGCGTAATACGACGCGTCCGATTGGCCGGTGTGGTTGATGGTTAAGATGCTGTTTTGTGCCTGACGTTCGGGTAAAGCAGATCCTGTGAAGAACTCCTCCCAGGGCATGGTTGCGTCATCTTCCGCCTGGAAGTATTCCTGGGTGGGCAAAAAATCGCCTTCATACTGGCTGGTCCATTTGGGATGGACTGCGTTGGAAACGCGCTTTAGGTTAATTCTGCTCTTGACCAAAGCCGCGTTCCACTCCGCTTCCGTCTCAAAGGGCTTGATGGTGACGCGACCGTTGCCAGCGGGGCCTGAAGGCTCGGCCACAGCCTGGGCCCTCCTTAGGTCATAGCTTTGGAAATCCGCCAACAACGTATGGGCTATTTCCCTCTGGGCCGCAGGGTCAAACCTGACGATTTCAACAATCTGTTTTTCTATTTGGGGCACGGTGGATAAAAGATCATTGACCGCCTCATGAATCCTTAAATTGGTTTTCCATTTGAGGTAGGTTGCCTTGATTTGGGAGCCTGAGGCAGGCGGGCCGCTTTTGAACTTGATGATGGCGGCCTGGGTTGGATCATTTAAGCCTGTCACCGTGTAATCCAAACCTGGTCTTGCCACGGCGCTTCCCACCTTGACCTCCAGCGCCCTGCCAACCGGCTTTTGGGCCAAAGGAAAATCCGTCTTGTTCCCATCACCTGTCCCAACGGTTTCGTTGGCTACCGTGACGGCGGCCTTCTCCGCGTCAGCATCTTCAAGGATTTGATCCAGGGACCTGATGTCTAGCTCCAAGGCCGGCTTCCTTGAATCCTCGTTAATATCCTCAATGAGCCCGGTAAACACGGAAAAGATTTCATTGGAGCCGTTCACTTCAAGACCCAAGGAAATCCTGATTTTGGAATGGAAACGCAGGAATCCCGCGAACCGGCCGGCTGAGCCCTCATCCCAACGCCTGTCAGAATTATCCACCTCAATCCTGATATTGGATGCTTTGAACTCATTGAGATTATCCGTGTCCAGCTTCCAAGAAAGCCTGTCCAAGCGGATGATTTCCGAAGTTATGACGATGGCCGAAGCCTCCCATCCAGAGCCGTCTGAAAGTCTGCGGAAAAGCTCAATTTTTCTCGCGGGTTTGAAGAAGTTTGATTTCTGGATGGTTTGATATTCCTGGGAGACGTTTCTCACACAGCCTCCCTTGCAAATCTTCCTTGCCGGGCGAGTATTGATTTAACAAGCTCCGCGCCCTCCGAGGCCCCTGATCTCGTGACTTCCGAAATGCGGCGCATGATCTCACGCGCCTGGTCATCACCAAAGCCAGAAACCGTGATGTTGTTGTTTTGGGTGATGTTAATGGAGATATTTCCTCCGAGAACAGAGCCGCCTCTTTCCAAGGGGATCACGGCCTCTCTACCGGCTTCACCAACCAAGGCAATGGTGGGACGTGTGACAATGCCGCCTTCCTGAAGCTTGACACCCTTAAAGATTGTGGCGGCCACTCCGGCAAAAACGCCCACGGCCCCAGCAGCGGCAAAACCAGAGGCTGCGCCCGCCACTCCCTGAGCCGCGCTTCTTGCGATCGCGGCCTCGATGGCCACTCTCGTGAAAGTCTCAATAGCGGTCCTAAGCACGGTGTTAAACACTGATTTCATGGCCGCCTCAAAGGTCTTGCCCTCAAGGATCATGTCAGCTACCGCGTCGCCCACGGCATTGGCCATTGATTCTGAAACCTGCTTGGCCGCCTGCTCTACCTCTGAAAGCTGTCTTTTTTGTTCTTCGGCGGCTTCATTGAATTTAAGGATCGCGGCTTCAGTGGCGTTGAGCTTGGCTGCCAAAAGCTCGTCCTCCGTGATCAAGCTCTTTGCTCGAAGTTCATCGAGCGCTCTAAATCTCTCCTCTTTCTCCATCTCGATCAAAAGCCTTTTTGATTCCAGGGTTTCGCCTTCAAGCTCCAGTCTCTCTGCATCCAGGCGCACTAAAACTTCATGGGCATCCTCGGCGGCTCTTTTCTTTTCCTCGGATTCTTTTTTGGCCTTCTCGATGGAGTCCTCAGTAACTCGGGCTTTAATGGCTCCTTCGTTCTGGATGGTTCTTATTCTTTGTTTGGAAAATCTCTCCTCAAGCTCAACGATCTGGTTGCCTGTTTCCTCGGCAATGGCTGCTATTTGGTCTTCAGCTTGGCGGCTGATCTCCGGCAGCTTGCCGAAGTTAAGGGTGAAAATTGCTTTTACTTCCTCGCCAAATGCCCTGATGTGGACCAGTGATCTTGCCGCGAAATCAGCGATCACGATTCCCAAGAACTCAAAAACCTTGGCCCCCTGCTCCACGATGCCCAAAAGAAAACGAAACGCAGGCAAAACCCCTGTCCCCACTGTCTCTTGAAAATCCGATAGCCTGTTTCTGGTAATAATTAATTCTTTGGCAAAGCCTTTCTCGGTTTCCGCGGCCCCCAAGAATCTCTTTGAAAGAACATCAATCACTTCCTGGGCTGATTTCGCGTTTCCAATGAAAGCGCCGAACTCGAGTTTCAATGCGCGTAGCCTCGTGGCATCGCCGTTTAAGATGGGGCCCAGAAGATCAAGAATCGAGTTCAGGTCCTTGCCCGACGCCGAGGCCAGGCCGAAGGCAAGACGCGCGGCTTGCATGGCCTGGCCTAAATCGCCTGTTACTCTGGTTAATCGTCCCAGAGCCTCGAAAGTCTGGGTATCGGAAAATCTTGTTAAGGCCTGCTGCTCTTGGGCGAAGGCGATGATGCGTTCTTTTTCGCTGGCAAAGGAGCCGCCAATGGCCTCCACGGCAAAAGATAGTCTCCTTAACGCCTCCTGTTCCTCAAGGGCTGCCTGGGCCGCTTGCTTAAAGAAGGTGGTGACTCCAGCAACCGTTGCAAATCCCAATAACTGCTGAGTCAGCTGCTGGCTTGCCTGCTGGATGGCGCTGATGGATTGTGAGGCTTGTTGGGCCTTGGGAGGAATCTTTTTAAGGCCATCCTCCACCTTGCTTGTGGCATCGAATATTTCTTTGGCAAAGCGATCGGACCGCAGCGCGGCCTCAAGCATCTCCTTGGAAAGCCTTTGAATGGTTGGCGATGCTTTGTCAACCGCCTCAAAAGTTAATTCAAGTCCCGGCAACTTTTATCCCTCCAAAGAAAAATTGACGATCTCAAGGAAAAGTCTTGAGGAAAGCTCGTGGTCGGACAAGAGAAGATCAATGAGCATAGCCCCATCCTCATCCATTGCCGAAAGCCTTGGGGAGATCACGCCTGCTAAGAGCACGCGCCTTAACCTTGGAAGCGTAGGAGAGGCGATCCAGCCTTTGATTTTTTCCGCCAGAACATCCTTGCCCTGCCTGGCTAGATTCCAGATATCCTCCGAGGCTTCAGGCAAAAGAAGAACGGAAACCTTCCTGATGGCAAAGGCCAGGCCGTTGACCTCAACCGTCTTTACCTTATTCAACCGCTCCTTAAGGGCCTGGGCTGTTGTGGGCTGCGCTGTTGTTTTCATCAGTAACCAGAGACCGCATTGAAGAGCGTAGCTTGCAGGCTGTAAGCCAACGTGGGATCGAACTCCGCTTGGAAGGTGACCGCGGCTCCCAAAAGCCCCTCGATGGCTCCCAATGGATAGGCCGTGTATTTAGCCTTGGGAATGGAAAGCTCCAGTTTGTTTTTTAGGGTGTCCTCGATGATGTCTCCTGTCAGAACAATGTCCAAGGCTTGAGGCAGGTTGTCGAGGAATTTCTGGCGGTTGGCTTCTGTCTCAAAAAAGATTTCGTAGCCGCCTTCAATCACGAATCGGCCGGTTGAGACAATGTCCTTCACATCTCTGGATTGGCTCAAAGTTCTATGAGCCCTGGAGACATTATCAAGGGAAAGATTCCAGCTTCTCACGTCTTGATTTAACACTCCGTCCAGCTTGATCTCGGTCTGGAAGAACATCAGAGGTTTGGGCGTTCCGAAAGTTGCCGTAAACGCTGATGCCGACTCCTCAGTCTTAAAGAGGACATCCGCCGCAACCTGGGCCTTGCCGTCCACTGTTCCGCTTAAAGCGAGCTTCTTAAACACGATAAGCGGATAACGCTTAACGGAAAGGCTCCTGTCCACAAAGAAGGTGAATGAAGGGAACTGGGTCTTTGTGTTTTCCGGTTTGAATACGTGCTTGAACACAGTCGGGGAGTTTGTGGCATCCGGCTGGGTGGTTGTCACCTTGCCCAGGCACCCCAAGAGCAGGTCCCCTACGGTGTCCGCCTCAAGGTCAAGGGCTGGGAGGCTGCCTGAGCTGATTCCGAGACTCCCCGGCTCGCCTCCTTTTTGAATCCGTACTTTGCGTGTTCTATGGCAAATGGCATCTTCGCATCCTCCTTTTCATTTTCTGCTTGTGGCTTCCACAGCGAATACCAGAGCCGCCGCTATCATGTCCGCGTTGATCTGGGCCACAAGATTGTCCTCGGGCGGCTCCCACTCGATTGTTTTTAGGCTTGAGAACAAAATCTGTCCGTTGGGCAAGGCCAAGCCGCCCAAGTTCACGTTGTCAATTAAAAGCTCCGCGATCTTTTGAGTTTCGATGGTTTTGGATTTGACGATCTCCTCGTTGGGTCCGAACATCTTCACGAACACGATCCTGAAGTTGTAGACGATCCTGTAGGTCTGGCCCGTGGTGATTCGCTCGAGCGTGGTGGAGGGCGAGGGCTTAATAAACACCGCTGGGACGTTTTCCGCTAAGTCGCCAAGCGCAGGGAAAAATTCCAGAGCCCCGATGGTCACAACCTTAAGCCCCATGGGGCTGGAAAGATTCTGGTCAATGAGTTCAACCACCCTTTCCGCGATCAGGGTTTCATGAAGCCTTGGAGTCGGCATTAAGCCTCTCCTCCCTCTGCCTGGATCGCCTCGGCCAAGCGAGACTGAAAAATAATCTCAACCCTGGGTCTTGAGGTTTCCAAGGCAGGTAAAAGATAGGGCTGCTTTCTAAATCCCCTCGTCTTGATGGCGCGGCCAATAACAAATGCCTTGCGCTCATCACCCAACTTTCTCCTGGCCCAGACTTTAAGTTCTGAAACATTAGGGAACCAGCCCGTGGTCCTGCCGAACTCAACCACCGGCGCATACGTCAGGGCTGAGCCGACATGACCCACGATGCGATTGTCCTCCAGAGAAACGCCTTGAAGGATTGAAACCCGCAGGAGCCCTCTAAACACCGGCGCGTTAGTTTTAGCCAGGCTCTGAACTAGAATCGCCGAATCCCTCATGCCCTTGACCAGGGCAAGGACCAGCCTTTGAGGCAACCGCTCAAGGAGTTTGAGCGTTTCATCTTTTCCCTTGACGGTTATGGTGATCACTTTTTCTTTTCCTCAATGGACGCTTCGATATGATGGCCGAATAAATTTTTAACCTCGGTCACCACAAAAACCTCGCCGTCAGATTCCCGGATAACCTCGTCGTTTTCCTTGAGATCAACAGGGTTAAGAAACAGCTTGAATGCGCGTTTGGGAATTTGACCCAGAACATTTCTATTAAGGGCTGTGCTTGCGGGATTTAATCTGGCCTTCACCGCCGTGGCTATGGTTTGAAACTGGAACACCGGCCTTCTTGTGGAAGGCACGAGGCTTTGGACGGGCCTTTTAATGGTGACTCTCTCGGTAAGCAGACGTTCGGAAATCTTGCGGCTCATATAAAGTCAATGGGAAAGCGTCTGCCCAAGGCCTCCCAAGCGCGGTCTAGCTCGTCGTTGAGCTTTTTGAAAGTCCTTGTTTGGGAAAAATCTCCGATGGACTCATTGTCAATGAGAGGCCCATTCTTGGCGGAAAGCGCTGTCTTGGCCACCAGAAGAGTTGCGACCTTTTGGATTAATGGAGGAACGTTCTGGTATCCGTAGGTGCCGGTGACAACCACGTTTCTAATCCCAGGATTAAATATCCCCTGGCGCAGCCTCACGCTTCCAGTTCTTAAATTGACTGCGTAGCTTAAAGGAGAGAGGATCTGGCTATCCATCTCCACCTTGGCGACCTGGATCAAGGGAAAGTTAAGGGTGAAGACGATATCTAAGCCATTGCCGTCTAGAACGTCCTCAAAAGGAACAACGTGGAATCTTTGGCCTGTCTTTCTGGCGATCTCGTCCGCTGCCCAGGAGATCCAGTCAAGCTCGATCTCCTCGGCAAGGATTTCTCCCCCAGTGATCTCGCTGACCATGAAGGCGCTGGTGTATCTGGTGGAGAATGGAATGACCGAGGTGGTGAACTCGGAAAGAAAAGAGACAAGCCTCGCCATCAGGGGCCTCCCCTACTCTCACTGCTGTGAGGACTGCCGGCTAGACTGATCCTCTGGTCATAGGCTTTGATCTTGGCCTCAAATTTCTGGGAAAGCTCTTGAAGCGCATCCTCGTTAGCCTTCTTGATGGCTTCGATCCCGTGGGGAGACAGCTCGCAGACCCGGGCGAAATGCTCAAAGAAAGCCAGAGTCTCTTTGAGCCTCTGATAATTATTTTTGAGATTTAAGACGAATCTTGCCCGCTTGGCCTGGACCGGTGTTAAGGGCCTTGGGGAACTCTCAACAAATACATGGGCTGTAGGAACTTTATTGTCCAGGTTTTTTTGAACAACTGGAAGCTCATAGTCGTTGCCCATCATGTTCACGGACCATCACCCTATCTTCCTCCCGACCCGTCTCCTGCCCCAGCGGTCTTTGATGCTGAGGTATCCAGAGTCGGCACATTGGATGTCCCATCGGACCAGAAGGTGACCGTATCTTCCGTCTCCACCTTGTAGGAGAAGGTCTGGCCGTCTTGAGGAAAGGGAGCCGTGGCCGAAGGGACCCTGTTTGAGGTGTTGTTGACCGAATCGTCAAAGCTCACCCGTCCTGTGCCCTTGGGAATTAAGGCGGTATTGAGCTTGACCGCTGTCGCTGGATTAAAGCTTGGCCCATCCGATCGGTAGATGTTGTAGCCATTGGCGTTGGAGTCAGCCACCGCGTCCCAGGAGACAAGCACTCTGTTTGAGGAGATTTCCGTTGCCAGGTTCTGGGGAATGGTCCCGATTAACTCCACAAAGACAAGATGCAGGTTGGAGGTCATCACCTCGCTTGAGAGATTAGAGGGATTGCCCTGATCGTCTTCAGCGAATAGGTAGTAGGCAAAGTCCTTGCCATTGTCGGAATCGGCCAAGGTGTCCTGGGCCGATGTCGCTGTCGCCAGGATGTTGGCATCCACCGTAACCACTCCACTGGCAGCCAGAACATTGGCTTTAGTGGGAATGGAAACAGGGGCGTTGCCAGGAACCCGGTAAAGGGTGTATTTGGTCAAGTCCTGCAGGGTCGTCTGGTATCGGGTCACGATCTTGTTTCCCGCGGCAAATCCTCCGGCAAGCTCGGTCAAGACTCCGGTCGCTAAATCCAGATTGTAATGAGTCCCTGTTGTTTTAGCGGCCAGGGTCGCGGCTTTAATAGAAGCGCCTGAAGCATGGGTAAAGAAAAGCCCGTAGTTTAAGACGATCTCTCCGGTAGCCGTATTGACTGATTTGACCTGGACATACTCTTCTTTCAAGCTCGCGCCATCCTCAATCACGATAAAGGCATCAGCCACGATATCTGCCGGGACGGGAGTCGCCGCGTTGATGATCCGCTGACCATGAGCAGCGCTTGCCGCAAGCGTGGTTTGGCTGGCCGAGGCCGCGGTTCTTTCGTAAACCACCGCGCTACCGGAAACGATGGGGTCAAATTGGGTTTCATGAGTTGCGCCTGCTGTTCCTTGAGCCAGGCTTGCCGTGTTATCAGGATTTCTTAAAAGCTCCCCACCGATGCCCTCATTCTTGGTCGGAGCTGTCCAGTTGAGGGTGATCCTTGTTTTGCCTTTGGGGACATCTAAAAGCTGGATGGCCTGGATCAGACCCAGGACAGCCGGCTCAGGGGCCAGGATGTCTGCCGCTAGATTTCCTGTTACCTGTTGCGATAATTGGGATTCAAGAATTGCCATCGAAATTACCTCCTATTCTCATCACGTCACCTTGTAGACCAGAAGGTGCGAGCTTCCGGCCAAGCCTGAGGTGAACTGAAGCTGCATGGAAACAACCCCGCTTAAATTGGCCAGCTGCGTATACATGTACTGGCCGACTTTGTGCGCTGAGTTCACCCCGTCATACATGGAAAACTCCGAGATGCCGCGAATATTTGCGAAAACCGTCGAGGGCTTGGTGTTCATGACCCAGATCCTGGCCATGCCATAGGCATAACTCGTGTAGGGGAAAACCTCCGGGTCATTGGCGATGCCCCGGACATTATGGACATCGTTCTCTAAAACCGTTCCCGAGCGCCTATAATTGGCGAAATTGGTGTCGTTATTAAAGATCAAGCGGGCCACGCCCGCCGCTGTGCCTGGAACTCCAAAGCGCAGAAGGATGAGCCAGGCCCGGTCATTGTCCGCGTCAATACTTGTGGGATTAAACGAGGTAGCCAAATGAGTCAAGAACTGCTCGTCGATCTTGACCATGCCGCCGCCTCCGGCTGCGGCAATCGTGATCTTGTTGGAGGCCGCGACTTGGGTTAAGGTGATATTGGAGCCTGCCTCAATCTTGACGTCCCCCAACAAAGGAGACGCTTCCCCAAGTTTCCTGACCCCTGAGACAAAGGTGGAAACAATGGTGTTGGAAGCTCCTGAGTTATCCGTCAGAGTCCCCTTATTGCCGATGACGCTGTTGTTGAGGGCACCGGTGGACAGCTCAATGTCGCCTCCATTGGCTTCCAGAAAATTTCCATTGGCAAAAGAATCCATCAGGATTTTCCCGCCGCCGATCAACCTGTTTCCCACAAAGGAACCGTTGGCGCTTCTGATATAAAGAGCGTTTTGCCCTGAGCCCGTGAAAATCAGATTTGAGTTGATGATGGAATCGAGCGATGAGGCCATTGAATCGCTACGTTCCACGATGATGGCGCTGGGAGCTTGAGAGTGGATGATGTTGGCCGCAAAAACCGTGTCCTGCGTCCTGATCCTCACGAAGTTTCCCTGCGTGGCTGAATTCTTGAATGTGTTGTGGTGGATATTGGTTTTGTAGACCATGCCCACGCTGGAAGGACCCAAAAGGTTAAACTCGGTTCTTTGATTGCCGTCAAACACGCAGTGGGCTATCTCCCAGCCGTAGGCTGAGCCATTGCCCAGATTAGTCATGTGCATTCTCAAAAGGAAGGAATGACCCTTGAATTTGCAACGCAGGATTTTGACGTGGTCAATGGTGTTGGTGCCGCCGCCTGTGCCGGAAAGCAAGGCTGTGTCCTCTCCCTGGACAAGGGACCAGTCAAATCCAAGATCAACAAATTCAATGGACTGCGAGGGATCGGGGAAGGTTGAGCTTTGGAATAGTTTCGCGTTGATGCCCAGGTTGGGAGCCTTAATCGTGGTCATCTCCATTCCCTGGCCCTGGATTCTGGTTTTAGGCTTGACTGTAAAAGAACCGGTCGCCTGATAGATGCCTTCCCGCAAAAGAACAATGCCGCCATCGGTTCCAATGGAATCCAAAGCCGCTTGGATATTGGATTGGTCTGTTGCGGCAACGCCTGAAGGAGCGGCAACCACCACTTTTACATAGCCGCCTCCTCCGGCAACGGCGGCGATGGTGATTTTATTCTGCGCCCCGTCCTGCGTCAGCGTCACGTTGGCCCCCGCCTCAAGCTTGACATCGCTGGTCAAAGGCGAGGCTTCACCAAATTTTCTTACGCCGGTGACTCCGGCATTAGCCACCGTTATTTTTTTGTTTGGCGCGTCCTGGGTCAGGCTGACGCCTGCTCCCTGCTCCAAAGCAACGTCCCCTGCAATCGAAGATGCCTCGCCTTGTTTTTTAAGGCCGGTAACCCCTGCGTTGTCAATCGTTATTTTGTTATTAACGCCATCTTGGACTACTCCCACGCCTGCGCCAGGAGCCAGCTTGACGTCGCCGGTTAGACCCAATGCTTCTCCTTCTTTTCTTAAAGAAGTCACGCCCGCGGCCCCGGGCTGGGCATTGATGGTCACGTCCCCCGTGCCATCGGGTGGGTTGATCGTGACGTTGGTTCCCGCCACGATTTTGGAAACAGACGCTCTTGCCGTATTTAACGTGGGCACGGAAATCGCGCCATTGGTCGCCGTGTTGCCGGTGTCGGTATAAGTTAAGGTGGATTCTCCGGTCGCCTCGGCTAAAAACTTTTCTTGTCCAGTGATTGTTGATTTATAAATCCTGTAGCCCGAAGCCCCTTTGACCGTTTCCCATTGGAGAATGACTGGGACGGGAGTTGACGGCTCAGTGACCTGCGCCTCGACAACCGAGGGAATTTGGTTCTCCGTTGTCTCCCCCGCCGCATTGAAAGCCGTGACCTTATAAAAATAAGTTGTGCTGCCTGAAAGATTTGCGCCAACAGCACCAGAACCAAGGCTCGCCAAAAGAATGCGTGGAGGCCTTAAAACGGAAAGCTGCAGATGCTTGTCGATTAAATCCTTGTTGGCGTTCTCTCCTGCGCCCCAGTTCAAGTCGCCTGTGTCGCGCTTGGAGAGCTTGATTTTGTCTGTAAATGTCTCAGCCATTTATTTTTTCCTTAAAATCAAAAGCCATACGCCTCAACTCCATAAGGAGCCTCGCCCCATCCTCTGAGCGGCGATCCGAAAGGCCTGCTGTTATAGGGCAAAAGGCTAAACCCGTTGGTATCAGGCTGCCCAAACTGGCTCTCTCCATAAGGCACACGCCCAAAACCTGCTTCCTCAACAGCCACAACGAGATAGTGGCGATCCGGCCCTGCCTGAGGATCAGTGTCATCAAATTGGAAAATGCCTGGCCCTAGCATGGACTCATCTGCGATTCTTTTTCCCAGTTCGTTTTTGTTGTCCGACCGGTAAACACGGAATCCGATGATCTTGTGGCCCTGCTTGGTTTCAATCGGATAGTCCGCCCAGTTAAGACGAACCAATCCCGGCTCGCCGCTTGTTACGCGGAAATTGGGAACGGGAGGCAAAGGGAAAGTTGGCATATCAGCTTTTCATCTCCTGGCCTTGCTCTTAGATTTTGACTTGGGATTCGGTTTCGGCTTTTGTTCCTCGCTGGCTGCTACGGCGACAGGTTCTTCTTTGATCTCCTCGCCCCCGCCTTCGGCAGGGACTGCTTCGCTGTAACCCATCTTGAGAAGATAATCCCTGCTCGCTGGGTCCTGAACTTCGCAGATTCCGTCCACAACCTTAACCTGCTCGGCGTAGGCGTGCTCCCACAGAGGGTCTTGCTCTGTGCCGAAGGGCGGCTCGGTTTTCCTTAAACGGAACACCTTATGCCTCCTTACACCAATACGCCAGCCAGTCTTGAAACCTTGATATCGTTAGCGAAAACAAGCGCGATGTCCTCATAGAGATCAAACTCGCTGCCTTGAGAGGATTTCTGAGACAAGCGGAGCATCTTAAGAGGAGTCAGCTCGCCAACCCAGACCGCACTGGTATCCAGGATGAAAATGTCAGTCGCGTTGTTTGCCGTCCCCTGTGTCTGCGCGTCCGATATCCAGATGGACCTGAAGATGGGGATGCCGTTGTAGACCTGCACCCTAAACCCGCCTTTGACTTCCATCGTGTCCACAAAGCGTTGTTGAGCCTGCAGAAGCGCGTTTAACTTGCGGTTCGCCTTTTTGCTCATGACGATCATGTTGGGAGTTCCCCGGTTAAGATCAAGCGCGGCGTCCAGCAGATCAAGAGTGAGCGCAGCTCCATTGACTCCGGCCACAACCGATTGGCCCGATGGAGTCAGTTTCCTCAAACCGTTAAACTGCTTGGGATTGACGGTCGAGTCCCCATTGATCAAGGCGTTTTCCTCGGCGTCTCTCACATTCTGAAGGCCGTTTTCCACTTCCTCGGCTTCAATGTCCAGAAGGGACTTGCCCACCGCTTGAAGTTTGCGGGTCACCTTCCTGCGGTCCACGATAGTCTGATAGGGGAAGGATTTTTGCGCGTAGTCGCCCTTGGCTTCAACAGGTTCTTCCGTGTCATTGACAAAGGCGGCTCCCGCGCCCCGGGAAGTCCTTTGGTTTAATATCCACGCGGATCCGGAGCCTGGCTTCCTGGGTAGATTAACCCGCAGGGGGTTGTTGACCTCGATGAGTTCCTGAAGAACCCGGTCAACCAAGGGCTGCTGCAGGGCTCCGCCTGCGCTGGCCATGTCTAATGCTTTTTTGAGCTGTTCTAGATCGGTCATTTCAATGCCTCCTTTTCCTATCAGCCCTGATTCATCGCCAGAACGGTTCTGAGTTTTTTGTCCGGCGGCAGGCTTTCAAATTGCTTTTTAACGTCTTGCGGATCGGTTTCCTGTTGGATGAGTCCCTTCCGCAAGGTGGGAAAATTCTTCAAGGCTGCCTCAACCTGCTTTTGAACCTCCCCGGAAATCATCTGCCCTAATTCCTCTTTGAGCGCAGCGTGCAGGCTCTTTTGGATCTCTGTTACCGTTTGGGGCAAGAGAGAGCCTTTGTTATCAGGCTGGGCGGCCGCCGGGGCTACAACAGCCGGCGGCTTGGCAGGTTCCGGTTTCACGGGTTCCGCGCTGGCGGCCGCTGGCACGGATCCGTTGGGCTGCGGTTCGTTTTGTTTATTCACCGCGACCGCATCTGGCTTTACTGGCGGCGCGGCAGGCGTGCTCACTTCCTTGTTAGAAATCTCCTCTACCACAACTTCTTCTCCTGGCATGGGATTACCTCCTTCGCTTTTCTGATCGGATTCTTCCAGGGCCTTGGACATGTACCACCCGATGGCCCTGGCTTCGGGATTGGCGGGAACGGAAACGAGGGAAACTTCAACGAGCGACATGCGCTTAATGACGTTGACCACGCGGTCCAGTTCCGGCATGAACTTTCTCTCGCGCTCCAGCACCTGACCCCGAATGGAAAACTTGTTTAAGATGCCCTCTTTGATTTTCTGGATGATCTCCGGCTCAGTCTTTGATACGAGGGCATCGATCAAAAGGCCGCGTTTGTCGAACTGAACCTTGGTAACCCGGCCGATGGGCTGCTTCAAATCGTGATTCAAAAGGACGGTGGAGTTTTTAAGCAGGTCAGCCGCCGAATCTTTAAGCGCCTCCTCGGTGATGACGTCACCCTGAAGATCGAAATCGGTTGTCGCGGCATAGCCTACGACATGGAACTCGCCATTTTCTTCAACCTGCTTGACGAGATCCAGGGGAAAAGAAAAAGAAATTTCCTTCTCCAGAACCGCCGTGTTTTTCGTTTCCATACTCCTTTGCTCAACAAAAAAGGCGCTACCAGCTTTTTAGGCTGATAACGCCTCGATTTTTTCGATAGCGCTTAAGCTATTCCGCTGTTAAGCGGCAAAAATCTTTTGGTAAAAAGGATTCCTTTTTTTCGATTCTGACGACTTGACCCTCTTGAACAAAAGCTTCGATGGTTCCATAGGCCTTCTTGTCAATAAGCCGATCGAGCAAATTCCACATGGCTTTTTTGGCATCAAGTTCGCGCTCTTCCTCCACCTGGGTCATCCTGTTTAATATTTAACGCATCTTGGGCCCTGTTGTCCATAAAGCGTTTAAACGCTTTATGTTCTTGAACCCGCATTTATTTAGGGCTAATATTAAAAGGAGTTTCCTGATTATGTCCACGCAACGCTACTCAGTCACGCCGCATTCTATTGAAACACTTCTAACTTGGGTCAAGTCGAAAGAAATTGCCATACCAGAAATTCAGCGCCCCTTTGTATGGGAAGCCACTCAAGTACGCGATCTCCTCGACTCTCTTTATCGTGGTTATCCTGTCGGCTATTTGATTGCGTGGCGTAATCCGAACGTGAAACTGAAGGATGGCTCACTCTCCTCTGGAAAACGCATCCTGATTGACGGCCAACAGAGGATCACCGCACTTATGGCATCCCTGTTGGGCGAAGAGGTGCTCACAAAGGATTACGAGATGGTTCGCATCCGCATAGCTTTCCACCCAGTCGAGGAACGCTTTGAGGTGTCCAACCCAGCGATAAAGAAAGACGTTGCCTGGATTGCCGATATTGCGGACCTTTTCTCTCCAAGCGTTAAACTTTTACAAGCCACCAAAAATTACGCGTCAGCAAATCCTGGCGTAGACCCAGATGCCATCTTCTCCACCATCGAACGCCTTCGTAAAATCGTGAACAATCACGTCGGGGTGATTGATCTGGCCGACGACCTCGATATCGAGACTGTTACTGAGATTTTCATTCGAGTCAATAGCGAAGGAACGCCGCTTAGTCAGGCAGACTTTGCCATGTCCAAGATTGCCGTGAATGAAACCTACGGCGGCAATGCGCTGCGCAAAGCGATTGACTACTTTTGCCATCTTGCCGTTGCCCCAGAGTTCTATGACAAGATTGATAAAAACGATCCCGCTTTTACGAAGACTGAATATTTTAGCCAGATGTCATGGCTAAAGAAGGAGAACGACGACATTTACGATCCGGCCTATACCGACATGCTCCGAGTCGCGTTCACCACTGAATTCCGGCGCGGAAAGCTCCAAGACCTTGTCGCGCTTCTGTCGGGCCGTAATTTCGAGACAAGACAGTACGAAGAAGCTGTCATCCAGGACTCATTCACACGTCTGAAGGCATCCGTTTTGCGATTCATGAACGAGCATGACTTCAAAACTTTTCTGCTCATCATCAGATCGGCAGGTTTCGTCGATGCCTCGCTACTTAGTTCCAAGACTACTCTAAATTTTGCCTACATGCTCTATCTGTCACTTCGGGCAAAAAAGCATCCGCCAGCTAACATCGAGCGCTGTGTTCGCCGCTGGTTTGTCATGTCCCTGCTGCGCGGGCGTTACTCAGGTTCGCCGGAATCGCAGATTGACTATGACATTCGCCAGCTTGATTCACAGGGCATCGAAGTCTATAACGATTCAATAATCGCCGGTGAACTTAGCGATTCTTTCTGGAATGTCACCCTACCGCAAGAGATGGACACCTCCGCGGCCACCAGCCCATACTTCCGCGTCTTTCAGGCTGCGCAGGTAAAACTCGGTGACAAAGGTTTCCTTTCTCGTGACATCACGGTCCGCGAACTCATTGAGGTGAAATCAGATGTTCATCATGTTGTTCCCCGCAATTTCTTAAAGAAAGAAGGTATTCCTCGTAATCTCTACAATCAGATCGCCAATTACGCTGTCGCACAGAGCGAGATAAATATCGCCATCGGAGACAAACCGCCTAGTGTATATTTCAAGCAGGCTTTTGAGCAGTGCAACGGGGGTAAGAAGAAATATGGCAACATCGCAGATGCAGACGAATTGAAAGAAAATTTTTCTATGCACGCTATCCCGGATAGTGTCAATGAAATGGGCGTGGCTGACTATCCCGCCTTCCTCATTAAACGACGGCAGCTCATGGCAGCTCGCATTCGCAAATACTTCTCAACCCTCTGAGTCAGAAAATAAGACCCCAGAAAACGTTGTTTAGCCAAATTACAAAGCAACCGTCGCGCCTGACGTTAATACCCTGATGGACTCTAAGGATTTCTCGACATAGAGATCGTTTGGCTTAAGAGGAAAATTAGAAACGAGCAGCTCATACTTGGAGCGCACGCCCAGCTGGTGCATCCCGGTCCATAAGGTTTTGACGCGGTAGGTCTTGAAGCCCTTGAAGATGCTCACCTTTTCAAGCTCATAGCTCAAGACGAATTTTCCTTTGATGTTTTTAAGAACTGGAAGCATTTCCTCTTCCTTGAAAAACTTTGACCCGTGGCCGCCGCCTTCCTTGGGCCAGTGAAGCGGATAAGGCGGGTCAAGATAGAAGAAAGTGTCTTTTGAATCATACTGCTTGATCGCTTCTTTCCAATCCAAGGAGTGAAGCCTTACTCCTTGGAGCCTTTCTTTAATTTCTGGAAGGCGACCTACGAGCTTAATGTGATAGCCATCGCCTTTTGGTCCGGTCCGCACGCCTTCCCAAACGTCCGTCCTTCCCCAGTAGGTGGATTTGTTGAGGTAGGCGAAGCGGTAGAACCGTTCCCTTGGGTTTCTGGGCTTTATCTCAAAGACTTTTCTCGCCCTGCCTCTTGAGATAACCCAGTTTTGTTTTTTGAGCCACTCCCAGTCTTCCGGAGCCATGTTCTTGATGAAGCGGTAAGAGAATATGAGGTCGGAGTTCACGTCATTGATGACCTCGGTTTCCGATCTCTTTTTATGGAAAAAAACCTGAGCCCCGCCACAAAAGCCCTCAACGAAGGTTTTATGCTCCGGGATCAAGGCGATGATTTTCTTATAGAGCCTGTACTTGCCGCCAGGGCTTTTGAACGCGGCCTGGACCTTCTCCAACTCTGGTTCCTGCTCAATCTGCGGCAGCAGTTCCGGCGCTTCGGCTTCCAGACCCTCGGGCGTTGGGTCCAGTTCTTTCTCAATGTAAAGATGCAGAGGCTTAAGCGGGAAGTTTGAGACAAGGAGTTCGGTCACCCACTCCTGGTTGCCGCCCGGACCCTTCATCTGGTTTCTGCGCTTGACTCTATAGACGTTGAAACCCTTGAAAACTTCAGCGTTTTCCACCGGGTAGGAAATAATCCAATGAGCCTTGAGCCCTTTGACCGCCTTTAGGAATTCCTCCTCCTTGAAACCAAAATCAAAAAGGTTGAACTTTCCGGGGTAAGGCGGGTCCATGTAAAAAAAGGTCTCTGGGCTGTCATGCTCCTTCAAAATCTCGCGGTAATCCTTGTTGCTGACCGCGACGTTCTTGAGCCGCGCCTGCGCCCGTTCGATGTTGGCCGGAAAGTCGATGCGAACCCCGGCGTTGGCGGGGTTAAATGAGCCGCCGCGCTGTTTGCCGTATGAGGATCGGGTGAGATAGAAGGACTTGTAAAAGCGGTCCCGGTCGCTATCGGGCTTCATCTCCTTCAAGCGTTCATGGGTCTCCTTACGGATCACCCAATCGCGCCTGGCCAGCGCCGCCCGATCCTCCGCGCTGTGATTCCGAATAAAGCGGTGCATGAAGGCGATCTCTGGATCGCGGTCGTTTAAGACCTCCTGGGGCGATGGGTCCTTTGCGTAGAGCACGGCCGCACCGCCCGCGAAAGGCTCAACATAGGTGCGGTGGTGCGGGATGTAGGAGGCGATCCTGTGAGCCAGGAACCGTTTTCCGCCGTAGGAGCCGAAGGCTTGACGAACGCCTTTGTCCACATCATCAGCAGTTTTATCTTCAAAAATAATTGATGATCGATCAGAAGAGTTAGCACTTTCCTCAGAGATCGCCCCCAGCGCTTTTTTTAATTGCTTCGATAATTCGGATTTTAGCCTCTCAAATTCCTCGGAAGTCTCAATCATCGCCTCGCCGCGCCAAGCCAGATCAGCTATAAACTCGTCAATAAAATCAGCGGCATTTTGAGCGATGGTCTCAATGGCATCAGGTCTTCCTGGCAGCGTTTCGTCTACGACCAAAATTTCCAGTTCCTCGGGCAAGGTAAATTCACTCTTAGAAATTTCAGTATCCACAAGGAATTTAATAAACGGCTTTCCGTGTTTCTCAAAGAATTTTGAAGCCGACGGATTTGTGGCAGCCAAAAACTGCCGGGTGGATCTGCCGCTATAGTAAAAAGCGAACGATTCGGAAAAATGCTCTTGCGGGCTGGTTCGCGCATATCTCGTCACCCTGCGTTCTTTGGCGCGCGAAACGCCTATCCAGGCATTCTGTTGGCTTGGCGACAAAAATCTGTTCCAAACATGGTGACCGACCTCGTGCGTGACGGTTTTCGCAACTAGATGCCCTTTGGCTGAGGCGAATGGGTTCATCCATATCTCGCGGGTTTTCTTATTGTAGGTTCCAAGAACTCGATTTTTCATTCTCTCCGCTTCCCGTTTCATCCCCAATTCCCTGAATACTTCTATTTCAGTATCCGAGGCTTCCACTTTTTTTATGCCTTGGAGATATGTTTTGGGAATTACTGACGTTTGCTTTTTGACTATGCTTGCGATCTCTCGTGGATTGATCCTAGGCTTGCCGCTGATTTTGCCGCTCTCAATTCTTAATTCTGAAACCTCGCCGCCCTTCGCGCCCCCATGTGCGCTGCCGCCTGAACCACCGCCGGAGCCGGAAGAAAAACGGCCCTGGTCATCATGGAAAGGGTTAAAGAAGGCCACATCCAAATCCTCAACGCCTTCCCCGACCGCATCTGCCGATTTCTCATTCAGGAAACCGATAACGGCCTGGACGCCATCGGTGAGATGGATAGTCCTGAACCGTTCCCCCTGGCCGAAGCCGTCCGGGTCGAAATCGTCAGGATCACTCTGCCTGAAACGAAAGGAGTTTTCTGTCTCATCGACCTTGTCGGTCCGGAAACCGTGATCCTCGGCCCAGTGCTTTGCCTCAGCCTCGGTGGAGAAGACCTTCTTATCAAGGATGATGGTCTGGACGATTGTTCCAGTTCGCCCTTCCTGTTTTTCCGTGGCCTCACGGATTAAAGGCTGGGTCTGGTCGTCCAGTTCATCCTGAATTAGATGCCGCAGGGCGCGCTTGTTCATTTCTTGCCGGACATGGGCGTGAGACGCGACCATATCCTCAAAATCCCAGTCTTCGCCATCCAAGAAGACCCCGTGCCCTTTTCTTTTGAACTCCCATACCCGGTACAGGATAAAATCCATTGATAAAAGCTCCTGGTCGGAGAGTTTATCCAGGCTGTCAACCTGGAAGAGATTCCCGTGTTCCGCTAAATTTATCTTTAACGTTTCTATCGCGTTCACTGTTCCACCTCCGTTATCCAGGTGCAGCGGCAATTTGGATGCACTGGAATTTGTCCCGACGCGTCGTCAATTGAAAGCACCTTGCCCAGCTTATTTCCAGCGATGATCTCGGCCGCGGCTACGCACTGAGGGCAGGCATCCGAGGCGAGAAGCCACCTCACACGTTCAACCTCGGCTTGCCTCAAAGCGTCGAGATTGCCTTCGTTGAAGGCTCGGTTGGCCTCTGTGCGGGCGATAATCTCCGCAACCGTTGATCGCTCCATCGAACGTGTGTGTCCGGCCCTTAAAACATTGCCCTGGGCATCCAGCGCTGACCGTGGCCACAGAGTCCATCTGGCTTTCGATGCGGCGCATGAGCTGAGGAATAGTGTCGCTGGCCGCAATCCCTTCGATCAATGACTGTCTCAAGCCGGCCTTCAAAGCTTCGGAAACATGGCCAGCCAGGGCAGCGGCGTTGTTTTTCAAGCTCTCCTCAAGAGCCTGGGTCAGCTCTTCCACGTCCTCCAGACTTGCTCTGCGCGCGGAAAGCTTAAGGCCTTTTTGCGCGGCCTCCAGAGAAAACTTCTCCAGAAGCCTGGCAATCCTTCCCTTGTCGATAAGCTCAAGCAAAACTTCGAGTTCATCCAGCTGCTTGGCTTCTTCTGGAAAATCCGCTGACCGCAGGATCATGTCCCGATAGGGGATATCCACGTCTTTGATCGGCAGGCTTATGCTACTGAGCTTCGGCAATATAGATCGCGGCCGCAACTGACCAATCCGCGCCGCTAAGGCCGCTTTTGTATCCCGGAAAAACCTCTCAAGGGCAGCCGCGAACCTATTCTCGATAGCCACGACATCCTTGGTCGCGTTGACAATGGTTTCGCTGGGCTTGAGTTTTGCTTTCTCGATCTCATGAGCCCCATCATCGTTTAGGGATTTCTGCATCTCCGGCATCCTGGGAGCCACGAGACGGCGCACCTCTTCCGGGCTGAACACGCCGTTTTGAAGGTAGATGTTGAAAATCTCAGCCTGATCCTTCTCATCAATTGAGCGCTTGTTGAATTGGAAGGCCCAGTCGGTTATTCCAAATCCCTGTCTGATGACGTGCTTGGTGATTTTCTCAGCCACCCGCATCTGGAAGGGCAGGATGGTTTCCTCGTAAAAAGTTTGGGTTTGATGCTCGCCGGTGCCAGCTCCGATGTTGCCGGTCTCAATAATCGAGACTTTGCCTGGAGGCACGCCGTAGACGGCCAGGATTTCATTGCGGGTAAATTCCCGCAGCTCCAAGAACTCCATGTCCTTTTGGTTGGTGCTGATTTGTTTGAACTCGATATCGCCTTCAAGCACCAGATCGGAATGGGACAGGTCCGGGTTTTGAGCTCGGGCTTTCATGTACTCCTGATTTCTTTCCACCTGCTCAGGCGTGGCGTCTTTCATGATGATGGCTCCCCTGATCTTGGCTCCATTGACAAAGAAAGCGCGGTTATAGACCTGGGCGTATTTATCCACTGTGATGGGCAAGATGAGGGAAGCCAGCGGGGAAAGGCCGTAAAGGGTAGCCCCCTTGGTTCCCAGCTTGAAGTGAATCACCTCTTTGGGCGCGAACTCGACCTTCCCCGACTGGCTTCTTGACGTAGCAAACCTGGGGATCTGGAGATATCCCATAATCGCGCCGTGATCATCCGCCTTGACCCGCATGTTGGTGGCATCCAGACTCCACATCTCTCTTGGCTTTCCATTGGGGCCATAGACCACCTCCAGGAACGCGTTGCCAAAGACGTAAACGTCGCGGGCCAGGTCGTCTAATATCTCCACCAGCGTGTCGTTGGGATTGCAGTTGGCGAAAAACTCCTGAAGAATCTCGGCATTTTTAGAATCAGCATTGGGCTTAGCTGGGAGAATCGCGTAGCCCCTGGCAGTCACCGCCTTGCAGATGACGCTTACCACGGCCCGCACCCAGGAGGTCTGCTCGTACATTTGATTGAAAATTTCAAAGTCAATGTCCGGTAGGACGCCTTCGCTAAGAGATATGCCGGGAACATGGGAAACGATCTGCTTGGAGGATTTTTTAATTTCCTCCTGGATCACGCTTCCCAAAAGAGCCTTGATGATTTTTTCTCGCAGTCCCATCAGATTATCCTTCGCACCTCAAGCAGTGCCCGCAGCTTTCACATTTAGTTTCGCTATCTGGGTTAAGCGCGCCGCAAACGAGGCACGCAATATAAACGGTGTTTTCGCTATACCCAACGGTTTCTTCTCTCATGCCAAGTCATCCACAAAATATATCTTGGGTTCTGTCTTCTGCTCATGGAAAGCCTCCAAGGCGAGCCAAAGCGCGTCAAGCAAATCATCATTGCCTTTGGGAAAATGCAAAAGCTCCGTTTCAAGATCGGTCAGATCATTGGGAAGCCGGATGGCCCCGTTTTCAAAAAGAACGGCCAGCCCCCGTATGCGCCTTTGCTTGTCTCCCTGGGTAGTGATGCCCTTGATATTGAGCCTGGCGGTTTCCTCATCCACCCGTAAAACCTGAAGCATGGACTGCTGATAGGCGTTGGCCTCGATTCCCATGATGGTCGGCTTGTGGACGCGGTGGAGCATCTTGATCGTTTTTACCTGCTCGGGAAACTTAATGGACATCTTTTGCGCGTCCAGAACGTAGGCGTCCTTCTCGCCTTTGGGGATGGCGATTACGGCGTAGGCGAACTTGGAATGGGATTCGTCGCTGCCAGCCGCTAAATCAACGCCGATGTAGATGTTGGCGTCTTTGGGCCTCTCCACATAGCGGCCTGCGCGGAGCCACTCGATCTTAAAATCCGATCCCTCCTGGCCGGATACGTCGTTTAGCATTTGGCAGTAGTAACTCGCGGTCCCCATTGCGCCTTTGAGCTGATCGAGCTTCTCCGGGGTAAAGCGCTCGGGAAACAAAAGACAGCGGCTCCCCTCTTCATCCCGCCATTCGGCGGACTGGACGATCTTGGCCCAGTGAGAAAATCCAGGGCTCTCCAGGATATGGCCGTAAAGGTCCTGGGCTTGCCAGCGGGTTCCAACTAAGATCAATTGCCCGTCCGGCTCAAGAGCGGGCAGGATGACGTTGGTGAACCAGCCCAGGAGTTTATCCCTCATGTGAGGCGTCAGGGAGTTGTTGTTCGATACTGGATCGTCCAGGATGATGAGATCGTTATGGAGAGAAACAAGGTTGCCCAGCACCCCTCCGCAGGCGAGACTGGGTTCCTTAAGGATTTTGGTTCTGGGGATGACCACCGAGTTCTCAGTCCATTTAGTGGCGGCCATGTCCCAGGCCCCATAGCGCTCACGGAAGATTTCATTGAAAAGAATGTGGTCTTTAATCTGCCCTAAAAACTTTCTGGCCTGATCCAGGGTTTCATTGACTATCAAAACCCTTAGGTTCTGATCCTGGGTCAGCCTCCATAACGGATAACAGGTCGTGGCTACCGTTGACTTGAGGTGTCCGCGCGGGGCCAAGAGCAGCAGGAACTGGCTGTCCAAGAGCGCCTTGAACCAACCCATGTGGAGCTTGGTGATCTTGTCATAGCTCAGGATGCGCTTGGCAAAAACAAAGAGGTCCCAGAGCCTGCGGTCGGAGTCGCTAATGGTCAAGTTTTCTTCTTCGGCTTGGTTTTTATCCATGTTGCCCTAAATAGTGTCGAATGAAAAATTTGGGCCATAAAGACCAAAAGTGTCGAAACAAAATCAAAGGGGGAGTGTGCCAGGTTTGGCCTGGGATTTTTACGCTAAATTTTTGATGGTTTTGGGCGTGATTCTCCGAGGGGAAATAATGATGACGTAATGACACACTATGACTAGGAAAAATGCCATTAAACGCCATAATTTATGCCCCTTCCGCCGCCTTTTGATCGGCGGGCTTCCCGGCGGCTTCGCCCTGCTCTGGAGTGTCGGGGCTAGGCTCGGCCAGGCTGCTTTTTGCCTCTTTGCTCTCGCTCGCATCAGACTGCTTTCGCTCGATGATAAACTCGCGGAAAGTGATCTTGTCCTCCTCGGCGCAGGGGATGGAGATGGCGCTTGAACCTGTTTTGGGAGCCCAGACCGCGCTCACTCGAAACTCCAAATTCTTAAGGATTCTCGAGGACCTTTCCGCATCCTCTGACTTAGGTTTTCTATTTACTATCGTCAAATGCTTCAGGCAGGCCCTCCAGTAGGTGACGTAGATATTCTTCTTGATGATTTCAGCGGGATCGAAGTTAGGCGTTGCAACCAGCTCCTGGGGCTTGTGCTGGACGGGTAGAGCATCCACGGAATCCAATTTGCTTTTTTCCATCCAATATAAAATCGTGGTCCTGGGAACGCCCATGTCTTTGGCGACCCGGAAAGG